>NZ_QKRS01000001.1:576452-715669 GCF_024261405.1 Pseudomonas sp. FBF18
GGGGGCCTCGGCGTCTCTGTCCATGCTGGATAAGCTCGCTAACCTTACAACCGTCGCTCCCCGGGAAGGGGGCCGAGAGATTATCCGGCACGGGCGGTGATCCAAGCGCCCCACAAGCCCCCCTGAAGAACCGGAACATCAAAAGCACGATCAGCAGTGCGATGGTGAGCCAGTCACCCGACCATGCCCCGCTCTTCCTCACGCAAGGTCAACACCTCGACCCCCTGCGCCGTCACTGCCACCGTATGCTCCCACTGTGCCGACAGGCTGCGGTCCCGGGTGATCACCGTCCACCCGTCCTTGAGCGTACGCACCCCACGCCCACCCTGGTTGATCATCGGCTCGATGGTGAACACCATGCCCGGCTTGAGCACCAGCCCGCTGTTGCGGTGTCCGTAGTGCAGCACCTGCGGCGCCTCGTGCATCTGCCTGCCGATGCCGTGCCCGCAGTACTCACGCACCACGTTGTAACCCGCGCCCTCGGCAAGCCGCTGTATCGCATGCCCCACATCACCCAGCGTGGCCCCGGGCCGCACCTGGCGAATGCCCGCCCACAATGCGGCATAGGTGGTATCGACCAATTGCCGCGCCTCGTCGGCAATGGCGCCCACCGCATACATCTTCGACGAGTCGGCAATGTAACCACCCTGTTCCAGGGTGATGTCCACATTGATGATCGACCCCGCCTTCAGCACCTCGTCGGCACTTGGCACGCCGTGGCACACCACATGGTCGACGGAGGTGTTGAGCGAATACTTGAACCCGTACTGCCCCTTGCTGGCCGGACGCGCCTTGAGCACATCGACGATGTACGCCTCGGCACGGTCGTTGATCTGCAAGGTGCTGACCCCTGGGGCGACAAAGCCGTCCAGGTGCTCGAACACCCGCGTCAGCAATTGCCCGGCGGTACGCATCAAGGCCAGTTGCTGCGGGTTCTTCAGGATCACCTCGCTCATGCGATCAGCTCCCTGAGGCTGGCCTGCTCCTGGCGCAGCAACTGGCGCAACAGTTCCTGGTAGGTCATGTGCGGGTTGAGCTCGGCCAGCATGCCGATGCGAATCCAGTACTCGGCCTGCGCGTTGATCGAGCGCGACACCGCGCCGCTGGCAATGCGCAGGTCTTCATGCAGCGCGTCATCGATCTTGACGATACCCATGGCAATACTCACTCTGTATACGAAGCGTATATATAGCATATAGCTGGTGTGTTGTTCGAGGCCGGCGCCGCAAAGGGGCTGCGGTTGCGATAAACTCCGGCCATGAACCTCGACACCCGCATCAAGTTCCGCCACCTGCTGTGCTTTCTCGAAATCGCCCGTCAAGGCAGTTTCGCCAAGGCCGCCGACGCCGTGGCCATCAGCCAGCCGGCGATTTCCAAGACCCTCAAGGAGCTCGAAGAACTGCTGCAGACGCGATTGTTCGAGCGCGGCAAGCAGGGTGTCGAGCTGACTGCGGCCGGGGTGCGCTTCATGCGCTACGCCGGCCCGTGCGTACAGGCCCTGCGCGAAGGGGTGAGTACCCTGCGCGGCGAGGAACACGCGCCGCCGCAGGTGAAGATCGGCGTGCTCTCGACCGTCGAAAGCCTGCTCATCCCCGAAGTGATCTGCCGCCTGCACCAGCGCCACCCGGCCCTGGTGGTCAGCGTTGCCACCGGCCCCAGTGCGCACCTGCTGGCGCAATTGCACGTGGGGGAGCTGGACCTGGTGATCGGGCGCATGACCGACAGCCCGCAGATCCAGGGCCTGCTGTTCGAGCATCTGTACAGCGAGTCGATGTCGCTGGTGGTGCGCCCCGGCCACCCGCTGCTGGCACGCAGCCCGATCGAGCGCAACCAGGTGGGCCAGTACCCGCTGGTACTGCCCCTGGCCGGCACCACCATTCGCAAGCATGCCGACAGCCTGTTCGTGCAATGCGCCATCGAACAACCGCAGCAACGTCTGGAAACGCTTTCCCCGGCACTGAGCCGGCGCTATGTGCTGGGCAGCGATGCGGTGTGGGTGGCCCCGCGTGATGCGGTGCGGGTCGACCTGCAGCGGGGCGAGCTGTGCGAGCTCGACCTGGGCGTGCGCGAACCCGGTGGCTCGGTGGGTATCTGCAGCAATGCCGCGCTGCCACAGGCCCTGCCGGCCCAGTGGTTGTGCCAGGTGCTGCGCGAAGTGGCGGGGCAGTACCGCGAAGGACACTACCCGTAGATTTCATCCAGATCCGGGGCGTTGGCTGCAATACTGGCCACTGGCTTATCGGCTGCATGAAGAAGCCTTCACCTGGCTGAACTTCTCGACCTTTTGTCGCTCTCATGCCGGTAGCCATTGGTCGTGGCCGCCTGATAAGCTCGCGGCTTTACTCGATTGCCCTTTTGGCGCATGAACAAGGAAATAGCATGAAACAGCATCGGTTGGCGGCTGCGGTTGCCCTGGTTAGCCTGGTACTGGCGGGTTGCGATTCGCAGACCAGCGTCGAGCTGAAGACCCCGGCACAGAAAGCTTCCTACGGTATCGGCCTGAACATGGGCAAGAGCCTGGCACAGGAAGGCATGGACGATCTCGACTCCAAGGCCGTGGCCCAGGGCATCGAGGACGCTGTCGGCAAGAAGGAACAGAAGATCAAGGACGAAGACCTGGTCGAAGCCTTCGCCGCGCTGCAGAAGCGTGCTGAAGAACGCCTGGTCAAGATGAGCGAAGAGTCGGCCGCCGCCGGCAAGAAGTTCCTTGAAGAAAACGGCAAGAAGGACGGCGTGGTCACCACCGCGTCGGGCCTGCAGTACCAGATCGTGAAGAAGGCCGAAGGCGCCCAGCCCAAGCCTACCGACGTGGTCACTGTTCACTACGAAGGCAAGCTGATCGACGGCAAGGTGTTCGACAGCTCCGTCGAGCGCGGCAGCCCGATCGACCTGCCGGTCAGCGGCGTGATTCCGGGTTGGGTCGAAGGCCTGCAACTGATGCACGTGGGCGAGAAGGTCAAGCTGTTCATCCCGGCTGACCTGGCCTATGGCGCACAGAGCCCTAGCCCGATGATCCCGGCCAACTCGGTACTGGTGTTCGATCTGGAACTGATCGCCATCAAGGACCCGGCCAAGGCAGCAGAAGACGCTGCTGAGAAGTAAGCGTCCCGCTGTGTGCACAACGCCCCGTCTCGACGGGGCGTTGTCGTTTATGGATCGGGCTGAACCGTGGGAGCGATCTGACGTCACACCTTGGTGGCGTGCGCAACTGTGACGGCTTTCGCAAAGTGACCGCGTAATGAAACAGGTGTGTAAAAAACGCCCGATTTGACCCAGGCCCTTGCCTGGCGGGCACGCCGAGCCTGAAAATGGCCTCTGTTCACAAGGTTATCCACAAATACTGTGGATAACCTTCCCGGCCCTGCCGTTGGAGGTGGTATGAAAGCACCCTGGAATTTTGCCCGTTTCCTGCCGCTGGCCGAGCGCCTGTTGAGCCGGGGGCGCCTGCCAGCGCTGATCTTCGCCGTGGCGCGCAAGGGCCCGAGCCTGGGCAAGCTCAAGGATGACGTACGCCTGCTGCAGGCGCTGTGCGTGGCGTGGTGGCGTGGCGAGTACCGTGCCATCAGCTCAAGGGCACTACTGACCATCGTCGCCGGCCTGCTGTACTTTGTCAGCCCGCTGGACGCGATCCCGGACTGGCTGCCCGGCATCGGCCTGCTCGACGATCTCGCCGTACTGGCCTGGGTGCTGAAGACGTTCGACAGCGAGCTGGCGGCTTTTCGCGCCTGGCGCAATCGTCAGTCTCCCGAGAAACTGCGCGTGGTCGAGCGCCTGCCCGACACCCCCGAAGCGTTGCGCCTGGAGCAGGGAAAGCGCTAAATCCGGTTACACCCTGCAATACTGCGCCGGCTGGTACTATATTTGGCATAAGCGCTATACCGAGCGATTACATGCGCAGGTTCTTACAAGGGGGTTGTAATGGGTATTCAGGTTATCAGCCGAGACGGTCAACCCGAGTACGCGGTCGTGCCCTGGGAGCACTATCAAGCGTTGTTGAAGGCGGCAGGTCAACCGGCCGCCACGGCGCAGCCGGCAGGCGTCAACGCCAGCGCCGCTGCACCCACGCCGGCCAGCCTGCCCACATTGGGCGAGCTGGCCGCGTTGCGTGAGGCCAAGGGCCTGGCTGCCGAGCAGCTGGCGCGCAAGGTGGGCATCAGTCCGGTGTACCTGGCGCTGATTGAAAGCGGTGAGCGCGAGCCGGATGCCGCGATCCGCCGCAGCCTGGCCTGGGAGCTGGGCGTGGCAGGCTGGAGCGAGCCGTCGTGAGCGGCGTGCGGATCAGCCGTCAGCAATGGGAGGGGCTGCTGGGCGAGCTGGACGTGGCACGCCGGCAACGCCACCTGCTGACCTACCGCGCCTTGCTCGAACGCCTGGAGCTGCCAAGCCCGGCGATGCAGACTCTGACCGCCGCGCTTGAGTACCTGGCGGTGATCGATGCACGCGCCGAGCAGCCACTGCGCAGCTCGCTGGTGATCAGCCAGGGGGCCAGCCGATTGCCACGTACCGGCTTTTTCGAATGCGTCGAGCGCCTGGGGCGGTTTTCCGGGCCATCGGACGGCATGGCCGCAGCATCCTGGCATGCCTCGGAAGTGGTACGGGTGTTCGAGTACAGCTATCCCGAACAGGCCTGAGGCGCCAGCGCCGTATCGATCAGGTACAGGCTGTGCCCGGGCACATCCTTGGCATGGTGCTTGGCCTGGGAGGCGAGGTCGGCCAGTTGGCCGGCATCCAGTTGCGCGCAGGTATGCGCATGCAGTTGCACCACACCGATCGAGAGTGACAGCAACGGGAATTCCTGGCGCTGGCCCAGGCGGTTGTGCGCGATGAAGCACCCGGCCTCCAGGTGCTCGGTGCGGTAGAAGCGCCGACAGGCATTCTGAAAGTCGTCCAGCAGCACGTTCAGGCGCTGCTCCCAATCCTTCGAACCCAGTACCAGCATGAAGTCGTCGCCACCGATATGGCCGACGAAGTCCCGGCTGGGGTCGACCCGTTCGCTCAGGCACTGGGCCAGGCTCAACAGCACTTCGTCGCCCTTGGCATAGCCATAGATGTCGTTGAAGGGCTTGAAGCTGTCGATGTCCACATAGCAGATCGCCGCCTCGCGCTGTTGCTGCAGCAAGCGGGTCAGGCATTGCTGGATCGGCACGTTGCCCGGCAACAGAGTCAGCGGGTTGGCATAGCGGGCCTGCTGCAGCTTCTGTTCGGTGATCAGCTTGAGCACGTCGATCACCCGCCCCAGGCCCAGGTAGCGACCGTTCTGGGTAATGATGAAGTCTTCCTCGATGCGCTGGCGCGCGCGGCTGGTCAGCAGGCGGCTGACCTTCTGCAGCGACTGGTTGAGCTCCACCGCCAGAAAGTCCTCGTTCATCAGCCGGCTGATCGGCTTGCGCGCATACAGGTCGGTGGCGAACGGCTTGAGTAGCGCGTCGGACAGCGAATGGCGGTGCACGATGCCGCAGGGGCGCTGGGCATGGTCGAGAACAGCCAGCGAGTTGAGGTTGGCCTGGCGGCGAAACAGCGCCAGTACCTCCAGGGTCGCCGTATCGCCACTCACGGCCGGTTGCTCGTTGAGCAGCGCACTCAGATCGCGGCCGTCCTCACCCAGCACCACCGCGCCACTGTGCGTCGCTGACGGCAGCATGGCGGTAGCGTCGCGGGGCGGTTGCTCCTGCGGCCGGCACAGCAGGTAGCCCTGTACCAGGTCGACCCCCATCTCGGTGAGCACCGCCAGCTCCTCGGCCAGCTCGATGCCCTCGGCAATCACCTTGGCCCGCGACGCCTTGGCGATCTGCAGGATCGAGCCGACGAACTCGCGCTTGACCGCATCCTGGTGAATGCCGTCGATGAAATGCCGGTCGATCTTGACGTAGTCCGGGCGCAGTTCCGACCACAGGCGCAGGCTGGAATAGCCGGCGCCCAGGTCGTCCAGGGCAATCGAAAAGCCCATGTCGCGGTAGTGGTGCAGGGCGTTGAACAGCAGTTGGAAGTCGTCGGTGGGGGTTTGTTCGGTCAACTCGATGACCACCCGGCTGGGTGGGATGCCCAGGCTCTGCAGCAGCTTGAGCGTGCGCCCGGACTGGTATTGCGGCTCGAGCAACGACTCGGGCGACACGTTGAGGAACAGCTTGCCTTCCAGTTGCTGCTGGCTGAAACGCCGGCACGCGCTTTCGCGGCAGGCCACCTCCAGTTCGGTCAGGCGGCCGGCATGGCGGGCCACGGCGAACAGGTTGATGGGGGAGTGCAGCGGGCTGTTGGACGGGCCGCGGCTGAGGGCTTCATAACCGAGGATGCGTCGCTCGGACAGGCAGACGATGGGTTGGAACAAGCTGTGCAAGCCGCTTTGAGCCAGGATGGAGCTCAACGCGCTGAGCTGTTCGGTCACGGTCATGGCAGGGCTACCTTGAAAAAAAGGGACTGGGGCCATCGGCGCCCAGTCCCTTATTTCACGACAGAATGATGACTGTTTGATGACCCGAAAAGGGCACCGTCACATTATTTTGCCATTATCGTTTCAGTGCTTGGCCACCGAGGAATTCAGCCCCAGGTAGTCCAGCAGGATGCGCCCGGTTTCGGCGAGGTACGCGTCATCTTCCGGCTTGGTGTCATCCGGCTCGACCGGCAGAGCGTCTTCGTCTTCCTTCTTCAGTTCCTTGAGCGGCTCTTCGCCCTTGGCCTTGCGCCGGATGTTTTCCAGCGCCAGCTGCTTGCCTTCGATGTCGGCATGGCGAGCACGGCGTTCCACCTCGTTGAGGCTGACGGTCTTCTCGTTCATCAACTGCTGGGTCAGGGCCAGGCGATCGCGAATGTAGACGAACTCCGGGTCCTTGGCGCTGCGGTTTTCGTGGCGTGCCTTGAGTTGCGCAAGGAACGGCTTGAACGGGTCGACGGCCGGCTTGATGGCCGGGCGGATGGTGTCCCACGGCATGGCTTCAGGCAGGGCGCTCTCGCCGATCTCCTTGGTGTCGATGATCGACGGGTAGTCGATGTCCGGCAACACGCCCTGGTGCTGGGTGCTCTGCCCGGAAACCCGGTAGAACTTGGCCAGGGTCAGCTTGAGCTCGCCATGGTTGAGCGGCTGGATGGTCTGCACGGTGCCTTTGCCGAAGGTCTGGCCACCGATGATCAGGGCACGGTGGTAGTCCTGCATGGCGCCGGCGAAAATCTCCGAGGCCGAGGCCGACAGGCGATTGACCAGCAGCGCCAGCGGGCCCTTGTAGAAGGCACCGGTGTTTTCGTCTTCGAGCACGTCGACACGGCCGTCGGCGTTGCGTACCAGTACGGTGGGGCCCTTGTCGATGAACAGGCTGGTCAGCTCGGTGGCTTCCTGCAGGGAGCCGCCGCCGTTGTTGCGCAGGTCGATGACCACGCCGTCGACCTTTTCCTTCTGCAGTTCGGTGAGCAGTTTCTTCACGTCACGGGTGGTGGACTTGTACTCCGGATCCCCGGCGCGGAACGCCTTGAAGTCGAGGTAGAAGGCCGGGATCTCGATGATGCCCAGCTTGTAGTCGCGTCCGTCCTGCTTGAGCTTGAGCACCGACTTCTTGGCGGCCTGTTCTTCAAGCTTGACCGCTTCGCGGGTGATCGAGACGATCTTGCTGGTCTGGTCGTTAGGCGCGTTGCTGGCCGGGATGACCTCCAGGCGCACCACGGAGCCCTTCGGGCCGCGGATCAGCTTGACCACTTCGTCCAGGCGCCAGCCGATCACGTCGACCATTTCCTTGTCGCCCTGGGCCACGCCGATGATCTTGTCGGCCGGGGCCACTTGCTTGGTCTTGGCGGCAGGGCCAGCCGGCACCAGGCGCACGATCTTGACCTGGTCGTTGTCGCTTTGCAGCACCGCACCGATGCCTTCGAGCGACAGGCTCATGTTGATGTCGAAGTTCTCGGCGTTGTCGGGCGACAGGTAGTTGGTGTGCGGGTCGTACGACTGGGCGAAGGTGTTGATGTAGGCCTGGAAGATATCTTCGGCGCGGGTCTGGTCCAGGCGCGCGAGCTGGTTCTTGTAGCGCTTGGTCAGCAGTTCCTGGATGGCCTTGGGTTCCTTGCCGGCGATCTTCAGGCGCAGCACCTCGTCCTTGACGCGTTTGCGCCACAGGTCGTCGAGCTCGGCCTGGTTCTGCAGCCACGGAGCGTCCTTGCGGTCGACCAGCAGGGTTTCCTGGGTGGTGAAGTCGATCTTGTCGACGCCCTTGTTCAGCTCGGCCAGGGCGAAGTCCAGGCGCGATTTCACGCGATCAAGATAACGTTTGTAGATGGTGAAGCCCGGGTCCAGGTTGCCGCTCTTGAGGAAGTCGTCGAACTGCGTCTTCCACTTGTCGAACTCGGCAATATCGCTGGCCATGAAGTAACTGCGCGAGGGATCGAGCAGTTTGATGTAACTGTCGTAGATGATGACCGAGCGCGCATCATTGAGTGGCGGCTTGCTGTAGTGGTGGCGCTTGAGCAACTCGACCACGTTCAGGCTGGCGACCACTTCATCGCGGTCTGGTTGCAACTTGTCCCAACTGTTGGCGGCCGAAGCGGCGCCGGCCAGCGGCAAGCTGCCAAGGCCGATCATCAGGGCGAGGGCAGTGCTGGGCAGGAGATGCTTCATGCTGATTCGACGTAGGGGCAATTGATCACGCATATTAGGCCGTCTTTGAATTCGCCGGTTCCATGGAGCCGGACGCATAATGCAAAAAGCCTGGTGCCAAGGCAGCCAGGCTCAGTCATGACTCAACTATGGAGGCACTGTGAAGGCATTGCAAGGCGTTGACGGACATGTGGAGTGGGTTGAGACGACAAGTCCAACTTGCGATGTAGGTCAAGTACGCATCCGCGTGGCAGCGGCCGGGCTCAATCGCGCCGACCTGTTGCAGCGTGCCGGATTGTACCCGCCGCCACCGGGCGCCAGCGAGTTCCTGGGCCTGGAATGTGCCGGGGTGATCAGCGAAGTGGGAGCCGGGGTGTCCTGGCAGGTGGGCGACCGGGTATGCGCACTGCTGGCCGGTGGCGGCATGGCCGAAGAGGTGGTGGTCGACGCGCGCCACGTGCTGCCGGTGCCCGAGGGCCTGAGCCTGCAGCAGGCGGCTGCGATCCCGGAGGTATACGCCACGGCCTGGCTCAACCTGTTCCAGCTGGGCGGCCTCAAGCCGGGCGAGAAGGTGTTGCTGCACGCCGGCGCCAGCGGCGTGGGGTCGGCGGCCATCCAGCTGTGCAAGGCGTTCGGCAGCCCCAGCTGGGTCAGCGTGGGCTCGGCCGAGCGGCTGGCCTATTGTCAGGCGCTGGGCGCCAGCGGTGGCGTGGTGCGCGGTGACGATATAGAGGCGCTGAACGACTTCGCCCCGTTCGATGTGATCCTGGACCCGGTGGGGGCCAACTATGCGGCGCTCAACCTCAAGCTGCTGGCCCGTGACGGGCGCTGGGTGATCATCGGCCTGATGGGCGGGCGCAAGGCCGAGCTGGACCTGGCCCAGGTACTGGCCAAGCGGGTGCAGGTGACCGGCTCGACCCTGCGCAATCGCGATGACCAGTTCAAGGCCGACCTGCTCAGTGACCTGGGCCAACAGGTGTGGCCGCTGTTCGCCGAAGGGCGCTTGAAGCCGCAACTGGTAGGCAGCTATGCGGTGAAGGACGCCGAGGCGGCGTATGCCGAACTGGCGGGCAACCAGGTATCGGGCAAGTTGGTGCTGGTGATCGACGACAGCCTGGTATAGGGCCCTGTTCGCCGGCAAGGCCGACTCCTGCAGGAGCCGACCTTGCCGGCGAACTTTTTTCAGGCCCAGGCCAGAATCGGCCAGCCATTCTTCTCGGCATGCTCGCGCAGTACCGGGTCCGGGTTCACCACATACGGGTGGTCAACCTTCAGCAGCAACGGCAGGTCATTGCGCGAATCGGAATAGAAGCTTGCGCCTTCCAGGTTCTCTTCCTGCTGGTCCAGCCACTCCAGCAAGCGGGTGATCTTGCCTTCGCGGTAGGTCAGGGTGCCCACGGTCTTGCCGGTGTAGAACCCTTTTTCCACTTCCAGCTCGATGCCCAGGTACTCGTCGATCCCCAGGCGCGCGGCAATCGGTCCCACCAGATGCACACCCGAGGCCGAGATCACCAGAATTCGATCCCCCGCCTTGCGGTGCTCGGCAATGGTGCGGGTGGCCTCACTGAAGATGATCGGCTCGATGAAGTCTTCCACCCACGGCTCGACCAGATGATCGACTTCCTCTGGTGTGCGCCCGATCAGCGGCTCCAGGCTGAACGCCATGTAGTCTTCCATCGCCAGGTGCCCCTTGCCGTAGGCCTCCATCAGCTCACGGTCCCTGCGCAGGAACGACTCACCGTCCACCCAGCCCAGGCGCACCATCTGCTCGCTCCACAGCGAGGCGCAGTCGCCGTGGATCAGGGTTTCATCCAGATCGAAAATCGCTAAAGCCATAACAACAAAACTCCTGTTCGGCCCTCAGGCAACTTCGCAGAGGGCGGTGGGATCGATGGACAAGGATACCCGCTCGCCGTCCGCATGCAGATCGGCGGCTGAACGATTGAGCACATCCACCACGAGCTCCACACCACGCGCTTCGATGCGGTAGCGGATCACGTTGCCCAGCAGGCTGTGACTGCGCACCAGGCCTTCGCGTTCGCCTTCCAGGCTCAGCGCGATGGCTTCGGGGCGGATTGCCAGGCGGCTGTTCACCGTACGTTGCAGCAGGCGGCTGGCACTCTGGGCATCGAGCAGGTTGTAGTTGCCGATGAAGCCGGCCGCGAAGGCATCCACGGGTGCGGTGTACAGCGATTCGGCATCGCCACTCTGCACGATGCGGCCCTGGTTCATCAGGAAGATGCGGTCGGACATGGTCAGCGCCTCTTCCTGGTCATGGGTGACGAAGATGGTGGTCAGGCCCAGCTCGCGCTGGATCTGGCGGATCTGTTCGCGCAGGTGCTTGCGGATGCGTGCATCCAGCGCCGACAGCGGCTCGTCCAGCAGCAACAGGCGCGGGCGGGTCACCAGCGAGCGGGCCAGGGCCACGCGCTGGCACTGGCCGCCGGAGAGCTGGTGCGGGTAGCGGCTGGCAAAGTCCTGCAACTCGACCATGCGCAGCGCCTCGAGTACCCGTGGGCGGCTGTCTTGGCCCTTGATCTTCTGCATGCGCAGGCCGAAGGCGACGTTCTGTTCCACGCTCATGTTGGGGAACAGCGCGTAGCTCTGGAACACCATGCCGATGCCGCGCTTTTGCGGGCTCTGCGGTACCAGGTCCTGCCCGTCGAGCAGGATCCTGCCACTGTCTACAGCGGTCAGGCCGGCGATGCAGCGCAGCAGGGTGGACTTGCCGCAGCCGGAGGGGCCGAGCAGGGTGACGAACTCACCGCGGCCGATCTCGCAGTTGATGTCGTTGAACACCGCGCTGGCGCCGTAGCTTTTTTGCAGGTTCTGGATGCTGACGAAGCTCATTTCAGGTCTTGTCCTTGTTCAGGCGGTTGGCTGCCCAGGTCAGCACCAGCACGAAGAGGAAGTAGGAAATCACCAGCGCGCTGTTGAAGTGCCCGCTGCTGTTGCGCATGTTGTTCAGGTACACCTGCAGCGTCTCGTAGCGGGTGCCCACCAGCAGGTTGGCAAACACGAACTCGCCGAACAGGAACGAGAACGACAGCAGCAGCGCCACCATCAGGCCCTTGCGCAGGTTGGGCAGCACCACCAGAAACGCGGCCTGCCAGGTGTTGGCCCCCAGCAACTGGGCGGCATCCATCAGGTCGCGCAGGTTGATCGCCTGCAGGTTGTTGGTGATGGCGCGGTACATGAAGGGCAGGGCCACGGTGAAATAGCAGCCGATCAAAATCCACGGCGTGCCGACCATCGCCATCGGCCCCGAGCCATACAGCTGCAGCAGCCCCACCGACGACACTACCGGCGGCACCGCGAAGGGCAGCAGGATGAGGATGTTCATCAGTGCGTCGAGCCTGGGGAAGTGGTAGTGCACCACGAACAGCAGCGGCAGGATCAGCAGCACCGACAGTACCAGCGCGCCCACGCACACCAGCAGCGACTGGCCGAAGGCGGCCAGAAAACGCGGCTCGCTCCACAGCGCCAGGTACCACTTGAAGGTCAGCCCGCTGGGCAGCAGGCTCGCCGACCAGCTGGTGGACAACGAATAGAGCAGGGTGCCGGCCAGCGGCAGCAGCAGGATCACGAACAGCACGTACACCACCACGCGGTGGTAGAGCCCGGCCGGGCCCGATTCAGCGCGAGACATGGTAGCTCCTCTTCAGCAGCCACTGGTGCACCAGCGTGACCAGGGTCATCAGCCCCACCAGGATCATCGCCAGCGCGCTGGCCAGGTTCGGGTCCAGCGAGATGTCGCCGGACACCAGCGCGGCGATGCGGATCGGCAGCACGTTGAAGTTGCCGGTGGTCAATGCGTACACCGTGGCGTAGGCGCCCAGTGCGTTGGCCAGCAGGATCACGAAGGTGCCCAGCAGCGCCGGGGTCAGCACCGGCAGGCCGATCAGGCGCCAGTAGTCCCAGGCGCTGGCGCCCAGCAGGGCGGCCGATTCGCGCCAGTCTTCGCGCAGGGCGTCGAACGCCGGGTACAGCAGCAGTACGCCCAGCGGGATCTGGAAGTAGGTGTAGAGGATGATCAGCCCGGTCTTGGAGTAGAGGTTGAAGTCCTCGATGATCCCGGCCTGCTTGAGCAGCAGGGTCAGCGCGCCGTTGAAGCCGAGCAGGATGATGAAGGCGAAGGCCAGCGGCACCCCGGAGAAGTTGCTGGTCATGTTGGCGAAGGCGTTGACGAAGTCGCGCAGGCGCGAGTCTACCTTGCGCAGCGAATAGCTGCCCAGGATGGCGATCAGGATGCCGAACAGACTCGACCAGAAGCTGATCTCCAGGCTGTGCTGGATGGCCTGACGGTAGAACTTCGAGCCCAGCACCTTGCTGAAATTGTCCAGGCCCCAGCCGCTTTCGGCCTGCAGGCTGTGCACGGCCACCCAGGTCAGCGGGGCGATCTGGAAGATGATGAAAAATACCGCGAAGGGCAGCAGGCACAACAGCGCCAGCCATTTGCCACGGGTGATCGAGTTCACGAGAGCAGCTCCCGGCATACCGGCTTGTCGTGGGGGATGCCGAGCAGTTCGCATACGGTGCCGCACAGTTCGGTCTGCAGGGGCTTGGCGGCCGGGTCGAGGCTGAACCGGTCGCCGAACACGAACAGCGGCACTTCGCGCTCCTCGGGCAACACGCCGTTGTGCGAGCGGTCGTTGTTCATGCCGTGGTCGGCGGTGATCAGCACCTGGTAGCCGTCCTGCAGCCAGGTGCTGAGGTAGTCGGCCAGCAGGATATCGGCGCTGCGTGCGCTGTTGCGGTACTGGCTGCTGTCCAGGCCGTGCTTGTGCCCGGCATCGTCGATGTTCATCGGATGCACCAGCAGGAAGTTCGGTGCGTGCTTGCGCCGCAGGTACTCGGCGTCGGCGAACAGGTGCGAGTCGGGGTAGTGGTCGGCGTAGTAGAACAGGCCATGCTGGATCGGCAGTTTCGGCGCATGGGTGTGGCGGTCACGCAGCGGTTCGAAGGGGGAGCGGTTGTACAGCTCGCTGACCCAGTGGTAGGCCGCGGCGGCGGTGCTCAGCCCGGCGTCGCGGGCGTAGTGGAAAATGCTGCGTTGGGTGGACAGGCGCGTGACGTTGTTGTGCACGATGCCGCTGTCGATCGGCGGCACACCGGTGAGGATGCATTCGTAGAGTGGTCGCGACAGTGCCGGCAGCTCGCATTCCAGGCGGTACAGGGCAGCGCGGTCTGCTTCTACATAGGCATGCAGGTGGCCCATGGCGTGGTGGGCCACCTGGTGGTTGAGGCCGTCGAGGATGACGAGGATGACGTTGTGGTTCATGGGTGGCTCCGGTGACAGCGATGACCACATCGCGGGTCAAGCCCGCTCCTTGTGGGAGCGTGCCTGACCCGCGATGGTTTCACTCCATCTCGATGATGACCTGCTCCTGCCACTTCTGCGGCAGGGCCTTGGAGGTGGCTTCCCATGCCGCTGCATCCTTGATCGGCTGCGCCGGCGCGTACTGCT
Source organism: Pseudomonas sp. FBF18 (assembly GCF_024261405.1). Classification (NCBI taxonomy): domain Bacteria; kingdom Pseudomonadati; phylum Pseudomonadota; class Gammaproteobacteria; order Pseudomonadales; family Pseudomonadaceae; genus Pseudomonas; species Pseudomonas sp. FBF18. The sequence goes on from NZ_QKRS01000001.1 coordinate 590,492, forward strand.
CGTTGGGCAGCAGCTTGGCCTGCACGTCCGCCGGCAGCTTCAGGTGCTCGGCACGAATCGGCCGCGCATGGCCGATGGCCAGGTTGGTCTGCCCGGCATCGCTGAAGATGTATTCACGGGTCAGCTTGGCGGCGTTCGGGTGCTTGGCGTACTTGTTGATGATGGTGGTGTAGCCGGACATCACCGAGCCGTCGGACGGGATCAGCACCTCGAAGCGTTTCGGGTCGATCTGCTCGCGGTAGCTCAGGCCGTTGAAGTCCCACACCACGCCGACCTCGATCTCGCCCTTCTCAAGGGTCTGGATGGTCGGGTTGGCCAGCGACAGGCGCTTCTGCTGGGCCAGCTTGGTGAACAGTTGCAGGCCCGGCTCGATGTTGGACTCGTCGCCCTTGTAGGCAATGGCTGCAGCCAGTACGCCGTTGGCCGCCTGGGCAGCGGTGCCGACGTCACCGATGGCGACCTTGTACTTGCCCTTTTCCAGGTCGTGCCAGGTCTTGGGAATGTCTTCTTCCTTGACCAGCTGCTTGTTGATGATGAAGGCGATGGTGCCGGTATAGGCCAGTGCCCAGTGTCCGTCCTGGTCCTTGGCCCAGGTCGGTATCTGCTCCCAGGTGCTGGGCTTGTACGGCTGGGTCACGCCCTTGGCCAGCGCAATGGGGCCGAAGGCGGCGCCGACGTCGCCGATATCGGCGCTGGCGTTGTCTTTCTCGGCATCGAACTTGGCCACTTCCTGGGCCGAGCTCATGTCGGTGTCCATGTGCTTGAGGCCGTACTTGCTCGCCAGGTCCGCCCAGGTGCCCTTCCAGTTGGCCCAGGCATCGGGCATGCCGACGCTGTTGACGACGCCTTCCTTGCGGGCGGCGTCCTCGAGGGCCTTGAGGTCGGTGTCCGCGGCCATGGCCGAGGTGCACAGGGCAATACTGGTGCCTAACAGTGAGGCCAGAAAAAGCTGTTTCATCCGAAGCTCCTTGATGGGTGCCGTGCAAAACGCTGAGAGGGTTTCGATTCGGTTGGTCTAGGTCAGCAATACCCGAGCCAAGGTAGGCCGGTTGCATGACAGTTTGATGTCGAAGGCGCCGCGCCAGGTGTGTGCAGCGGCCCTGAAAATAGAGCGTAGACCAGTTTCAAGTGCTTGATCCGCAACGCCTTGACCGCACTCGACCGGGCCTGTGCGTGACCGTCCGGCGCGCTGTCATGTGCCGTTCATGTGGATTGCCTAGGCTTTGGTTACTCCGCCCGGCCATCGTCGCTGCGCCGTTCTGGCACACGCACCAGGCTGGACTAGTCCAGATAGGTAACCCTTGATGCATCGACTGCCCACGCGTGCAGTAACAGCCATATGCAATGCCCTGCAAGAGCAGATCGAGCATGGCCTGCTGGCGCCCGGCTGCAAGTTGCCGGCCGAACGCAAGCTCAGCGAGGTGTTCGATACCACGCGCATCACCCTGCGCGAGGCGCTGGTGCAACTGGAGGCCTGCGGGCTGATCTACCGCGAGGAACGCCGTGGCTGGTTCGTGGCGCCCCAGCGCCTGAGCTATGACCTGATCGAGCGCAGCCACTTCCATGCCATGGTGCGCGACCAGGGTCGACAGCCGGCTACCGAACTGTTGTCGGCCCGCCTGCAGCCGGCGCCGGCGGCGATCTGTGCGCGCCTGCAATTGCCGGCGCTGTCCAGCGTGATCCAGATCTGCCGCCTGCGGCGTATCGATGGGCGCGCGGTGCTCTACGCCGAGCACTACCTCAACCCCGAGTACTTTGCCGGGATTCTGGATTTCGACCTGAGCCAGTCGCTGACCGAGCTGTACGCGCTGCACTACGGCATCGCCTATGGCCGGGTGCGTTTCGAGACGCTGCCCACCGCGTTGCCGGTGGCGGCGGCGATGGCGCTGAAGGTGTCGGCCGGCAGTGCCGGCCTGCATATCACCCGGGTCAACAGCGACCAGCACGGGCGGCTGATCGACTGCGACCTGGAGTACTGGCGCCACGATGCGATTCGCATCGTGGCCGAGGCGGGCTAGGCGTTGCTGTCGGCGGGGGCGGTGTCCTGCGCGGGGCCACCGCCGGCGGTCACCACCTGCACCGAAAGACGCGGGGTAGCCAGGTCCAGCCCGGCTTCGTCGAGCTGGCGCTTGAGCGCCAGGTTGAATGCCCGCGACACCTCCCATTGCTTGATCGGCGCGGTTTTGAAGCGCGCGCGCAGCACCGCCGAGCCGGACTCGAAGCTCTCCACCCCCTGGAACTCCAGCGGCGACCAGATATTGCGCCGTTGCAGCGGATCGCTGCGCATCTTCTGGCCCACGTCGCGAACCAGGCCGATGGCCTTGTCGATGCTCATGTTGTAGGGGATGGCGATACGGAAGATCGCGTAGCCGAATTCGCGCGAGTAGTTCTTGATGCTCTTGATCTCGCTGAACGGGATGGTGTGCACGATGCCGTCGATGTCGCGCAGGCGCACGGTACGGATGGTCAGGCCTTCGACGGTCCCCAGGTGGCCGCCTACATCCACATAATCATCGATGGCCAGGGAGTCCTCGATGATGATGAACAGGCCGGTGATCAGGTCGGCCACCAGCGATTGCGCACCAAAGCCGATGGCCAGGCCGATCACACCGGCACCGGCCAGCAGCGGCGTGACGTTCATGCCCATGTTGGCCAGGGCCACGATCACCGCGATGATGAAGATGGCCACGAACAGCACGTTGCGGATCAGCGGCATCATGGTTTGCGCACGGGCATTGGCCAGGCCCTTGCGCGAGCGGGTCAGTGCGTGGTGCACGGCGGTGTCGCTGAGGATCCACACCAGCCAGGCGGCGATCAGCGTACCGGCCAGGCCGAACACGCGCACCGCCACCTCGTGGCCTTCGCCCTCGGTGAAACCGATCAGCGAGAAGCCCCATACCCGCAGGCCCAGCTCGATGAACACCAGCCAGATGAGCAGGTGCACCAGGGTGTAGCCAAAGCTCTTGAGGCGTTCGGCGTAGACCGCCTGGCGCCGGTTGGCCCGCTGCGGCTTGAGCGCATGGCGGCGCACCAGGCCGTTGACCACCATGCACATCACCACCAGCACCGTGCACATCAGCGACTGGCGCAGGGCCGTGCTGGTGTCGCCGGCGGACACGAACGTGGCGAACAGCGAAATGCCCACCAGCACCAGGGCCGGCAGGTACCAGAAGGTGCCGAGGATCTCGATGGTGTCGCTCAGGGCGCGGCGCGTCAGGCGCCGAGACAGCGGCTGGTTGCGAATGAGGTGCGCGATGGGGCGGCGAAAGCGCAGGATGAACAGCCCGGTGGACAGCGCCGCCAGAATGTTGGCCAGGGTCGCCAGGGTGTGCGCCAGGTGGTCGCCCAGGGCGGCGGCCATGCGTGGGTCGTTCATCGCCTCGCCGAAGGCGGCAAAGCTGCCGATCAGCCACAGCGGACGGAACGCGCGGTGGCGCAGGATGTACAGGGCGCGGTGGCGGTGCGGGCCATCGAGCAGCGAGAAGGCGATCACGCAGATGGCCGAGAAGCAGGTGCCGACCACCAGGGCGTAGGCCAGTACCATGGCCATCGACTTGCCCAGCGAAGAGGGCAGGGCAAAGCTCAGGTACACGGTGATGATCAGCGCCACCAGCCAAGGCCCGAGCTTGCGCAGGGCGAAGCGCACCAGGTCCCAGGTGCGCGGGTGTTGCGGCAGCTCTTCGGTGAGGCCGAAGCGCAGGCGCACCTGGTGGCTGACCCAGTTCAGCGCGTAGGCCAGCAGGCTCCAGAGCGCGATGATGGCGGCGAAACCGAACAGGATCGTCGGCCATTCATGCACCGGCACCACCCGCGCACTGAGCTCGATCTGGGCCAGCTCCAGTTCGCGGCTCCAGCGGTTGAACGGGCTGGCCTCGCCGCTGAACTGCTTTTCCAGTTCGTTGAAGGTGGTGCCGATCAGGCCCAGCACACCTTGCTCGGCACTGGGCTGGGCTTGCCTGGTGGCGTCGCGCAGCTTCTTCAGGTCGGCCAGCAGCTTGCTGCGTTGCTGGTCGTTCTCGAGGTTCTTGATGACATCGTCGAGCGATTGCGCGAGGGGTTCAGTCGCCTCGGGCTGGGGTTTGCTCGAACCGCCAAGCAGGCCCGGAAGGCCGGCCGCGTGTGCGTGGCCCAGGGGCAGGAACAGAATCAGCAGCAGGGACAGGAAACGCAGGAAGGCAGGCACCGGACGATCAACCTCGAACACTCAATCGCCCGAGTGTAGAGCATTTGTCAGGTGAGTTTCTCGAGGATCTTCCACACCATGATGCCCAGGATGCCCAGCATGCCGATCCACATCATCAGCACCCCGCTGTTGCGCTCGCGCATGCTGAAGCCGACGGTGAGCAGGATCAACCCGGCGATCACCGGGAGGAACATCGTTTGAAACTCGGACATGCGCAAGGTCCTTATGCTGTAGGAGGTGTAATGATGGGCAAGCATAGCGCCAAATGTTTGCGCGCGGGTTGATGGGGGTCAGTCGTGGCCTCTTCGCTGGCAAGCCAGCGCCCACAGGTACGGCGCCTGTTTGGCGATCACCGCAGTGCTGTGGGCGCAGGCCTGTCAGGTCAGGGCAGATCGCGGCTCAGGTAGAACGCGGTCAGCACCTTGACCAGGTGCGCCAGGTCCTGGCTGCCGCACAGCTCGCGGATCGAGTGCATGGCAAACGTCGGCAGGCCGATGTCCACCGTGCGCACGCCCAGGTGGCTGGCGGTGATCGGGCCGATGGTCGAGCCGCAGCCCATGTCGCTGCGCACCACGAAGCTCTGCACCGGCACTTCCTCGGCCATGCACAGGTGGCGGAAGAAACCGGCGGTTTCGCTGTTGGTGGCGTAGCGCTGGTTGTTGTTGACCTTGATCACCGGGCCGGCGTTGAGCTTGGGCCCGTGGTTGCCGTCGTGCCGGTCGGCGTAGTTGGGGTGCACGCCGTGGGCATTGTCGGCCGACACCAGCAGCGAGCGCTGGATGGCCCGGACGAAATCGTCACCGTCGGGCAGCAGGCGGCGCAGGGTCTGTTCCAGCATCGGGCCGTCGGCGCCGCAGGCGGAGCTGGAGCCGACCTCTTCGTGGTCGTTGCACACCAGTACACAGGTCTCGTCGCTGTCGGCGGCCAGCAGGGCCTGCAGGCCGGCGTAGCACGACAGCAGGTTGTCCAGCCGCGCGCCGGCGATGAAGTCGCCATGCAGGCCGACCACGGCGGCGTCCTGGGTGTCGTAGAAGCTCAACTCGTAGTCCAGCACCACGTCGGCGTTCAGGCCATGTTCGCGGGCCAGTTGCTCGGTGAGCAGGGCGCGAAAGTCGACGCGCTCGTCACCGGCCACCTGGGCCAGGATCGGTGGCAGCTCGGTCTGCGGGTTGATCGCCCAGCCTTCGTTGGCGCTGCGGTTGAGGTGGATCGCCAGGTTGGGGATCACCGCGATGGGCTGCTTGAAGTCGATCAGCTGGCTTTCGACCTTGCCGTCGCGGCGGAAGGTCACGCGCCCGGCCAGCGACAGGTCGCGGTCGAACCAGGGGGCCAGCAGGGCGCCACCGTAGACTTCCACGCCCAACTGCCAGAAGCCCTGGCGTTGCAGTTCGGGCTGTGGCTTGACGCGCAGGCAGGGGCTGTCGGTGTGGGCGCCGACCAGGCGAATGCCGTCGAGCAGCGGCGAATGGCGGCCGAGCTTGATGGCGATGATCGAGGAGTCGTTGCGGGTCAGGTAGTAGCGTCCGCCGGGCGTTGTGGCCCAGCTGTCACGTTCGTCCAGGCGCTGGTAGCCGGCGGCCTCGAGGCGCTGCGACAGGCTGGCGGTGGCGTGGAACGGCGTGGGGGAGGCCTTGAGAAAGTCGATCAGGCCTTGGTTCAGTGCATCGCGCATAGGTCACTCCAGACAGCAGTGGCGCGAGTTTAACGTATTGATCACGGATTTGCGTGGGCCCTATCGCGGGGCAAGCCCGCTCCCACAGCGTTCAGGGTGATCGTTGTGGGAGCGGGTTGACCCGCGATAGCCGCGCCGCGGTGTATCAGAACGGCGCCGGGCATTCGAAGCGCAGTCGCTCGCCGCTCACCGGGTGGGTGAAGCTCAGCATGCTGGCATGCAGGCACAACCGCTCATGCGCCGCCAGGGCCTCGGGGTAGGCGTACAGTCGATCCCCCAGCAGCGGATGCCCGATCGACAGCATGTGCACGCGCAACTGGTGCGAACGCCCGGTAATCGGCGTGAGCTCCACCCGGCAATGATCGCCACAGCGCTCGACGATGCGCCAGAAGGTCAGCGCATGCTTGCCCTGCTCGTGGTCCACCACGTGCCGTGGCTTGGTGGGCGGGTCGTAGCGCAACGGCAGGTCGATGCTGCCGCTGTCCAGCGCAGGCTGGCCCCAGCACAGTGCGGTGTAGGCCTTTTCGGTTTCACGGTCATGGAACTGGCGCGACAGCTCGCGGTGGCTGTCGGCGTCGCGCGCCAGCAGGATGATCCCCGAGGTTTCCCAATCCAGACGGTGCACGATCAGGGCGTCGGGGTAGCCGTTTTCCTGCAGGCGGGTGATCAGGCAATCCTTGTTGTCGTCGGCGCGCCCCGGCACGGACAGCAGCAGGGTCGGCTTGTTGACCACCAGGATGGCGGCATCCTGGTGAAGGATGTGAACGTTGGACAGCGGCATTGCGTGTTCTCTGCAAACGCCAACGGCGGCGGCCGGGCCCGGGCTGTATGAGCCCGGGCCCGGCCGCCGCCGTGGCAGGTTACCCCTGTGCGCCGATCAACGATCGGGCAGGGTGATATTGAGTTCCAGGATGGAGCAGCTGCCCTGGTTCTCCAGAGCGACGTGCACATCATCCGAGCCGATGTTGACGTACTTGCGGATCACCTCGACCAGTTCCTTCTGCAAGGCTGGCAGGTAGTCCGGAGTACTGCGCTGGCCGCGCTCGTGCGCCACGATGATCTGTAGACGCTCTTTCGCGACCGACGCGGTGCTTACTTTTTTGTTGGCACGAAAGAAGTCAAAAAGGTTCATTGGTCAGTTGCCTCCAAACAGGCGCTCGAAGAATCCCTTCTTCTGTACATCGAGGAACCGGTGTTCCACGGTTTTGCCCAGCAGGCGGTCGACGGTGTCGCTGTAGGCCTGGCCGGCATCGCTCTGGTCGTCGAGGATCACCGGCACACCCTGGTTGGATGCCTTGAGCACCGCCTGGGATTCGGGGATCACGCCCAGCAGCGCGACGGCGAGGATTTCCTTGACGTCCTCGACACCGAGCATTTCGCCCTTGCTCACGCGCTCTGGATGGTAGCGGGTGATCAGCAGGTGTTCCTTGATCGCGTCTTCGCCCTTCTCGGCGCGTCGCGATTTGCTGGCCAGCAGGCCCAGCATGCGGTCCGAGTCACGTACCGAGGAGACTTCCGGGTTGGTCACCACGATGGCTTCGTCGGCGAAGTACATGGCCAGGTGGGCGCCTTTCTCGATACCGGCCGGCGAGTCGCAGACCACGTATTCGAATTGCTCCTTGAGCTCCATCAGGACCCGCTCCACGCCTTCGAGCGTGAGCGCATCCTTGTCACGGGTCTGGCTGGCGGCCAGCACGTACAGGTTCTCGAGGCGCTTGTCCTTGATCAGGGCCTGCTGCAGGTTGGCTTCGCCGTTGACCACGTTGACGAAGTCGTACACCACGCGGCGTTCGCAGCCCATGATCAGATCGAGGTTACGCAGGCCGACGTCGAAGTCGACGATGACCGTCTTGTGGCCGCGCAGTGCGAGGCCGGTACCGATAGCGGCGCTGGTGGTGGTCTTACCCACACCACCCTTGCCGGATGTAACCACTAGAATCTTGGCCAAGGTGTATCACCCCTAAAGAAAAAGGACGTTGAGGTCCCAGAAATATCCAAACCGGCAACATATGGAAAAGTTGCGCTGAAAATGGCGGCAAGTATCCGTTAAAGACGGGTGATGTTCAACACGTCACCGGACAGGCTGACCTGCACGTTGGCCCCCCACAACGGGTCGCGACGCAGGTCTTCGGCCACCTTGTACTGCCCGGCGATCGAGACCATTTCGGCGGTTAGCTGCTGGCAGAAAATACGTGCCCTGGTGTTGCCCTTGATACCGGCGAGGGCGCGACCGCGCATCGCGCCGTAAACATGGATGTTGCCATCGGCCAGAAGTTCCGCACCGGGGCTGACCGAAGCCAGTACCACCAGGTCGCCGCCCTGAGCATAGATCTGTTGGCCGCCACGCACCGGCGAGGTGATGATTTTTGTCGGTTTTACCGCAGGCTCCGGCGGCGGGGCCGGGGCCGGGGCCGGCTCGGGCTTGGGCGCCGGTGGCACCTCCACCGCAGGCTCCAGCGCACGTTCGCGGGCACCGGACGGCGGCAGCACCGGCAGGTCGATGGCAATGGCGGCGGCGATGTCCTCGATACGGCTGGCGCGAATGGCCAGGGTACGCAGGCCATGGTGGCGGCATACGCGCATCAGCCCGGGCAGGTCGACCGCGCCTTCGCCGGCCGGCAGCTTGTCCAGCGCCAGCACCAGCGGGGTGTTGCTGAAGAAGTTGGGGGCCTGGGCGACTTTGGCCGCCAGTTGCCGATCGAGGCCTTCGAGGTCGTTCTGCGCAAGCTCGAGCACCGTGATGGCGAGCATGCTGCCCTTGAGCTGGAACACGGGGGCTTGGTCTGGCGTCTGGGTTTGGCTCATGGTTGGCATAAGGCAGCTTGTTACGAAAAAGTGCTCAGACTTATAACGAGAACGCCGGTTAGCCGCAACCCGCAGCGAACCGTTGTAGAATGCCCGGCCATCGTCTTTGCGGAATGTTTAATGGATCGCCCGCGTTTTCGCCTTTATTTTCTTCATCCACGCTTCTGGCCGCTGTGGCTGGGCCTGGCCCTGCTGTGGCTGATTGTGCAGCTGCCCTACCGGGCTTTGCTGGTGCTGGGCCGCCTGCTGGGCGCGCTGATGTACCGTGTTGCCGGTGACCGTCGACGCATTGCTGCGCGCAACCTGGAACTGTGTTTCCCCGAATTACCGTCTGTCGAACGAACCCGTCTGCTCAAGGAAAACTTCGCCTCCACCGGCATCGCCTTCTTCGAAATGGCCATGAGTTGGTGGTGGCCAAAGGCCCGGTTGGCGCGCCTGGCGCACATCGAGGGGCTGGAGCACCTGCAGGCGGCGCAGCGTGACGGGCAGGGGGCCATCCTGATGGCCCTGCACTTCACCACGCTGGAGATCGGTGCGGCGCTGCTGGGCCAGGAACACACCATCGATGGCATGTACCGCGAGCACAAGAACCCGTTGTTCGACTTCGTGCAGCGCCGCGGGCGCGAGCGGCACAACCTCGACTCGCTGGCCGTGGAGCGCGAGGACGTGCGCGGCATGCTCAAGCTGCTGCGCTCGGGGCGCGCCATCTGGTATGCGCCCGACCAGGACTACGGCGCCAAGCAGAGCGTGTTCGTGCCGCTGTTCGGGATCGAGGCGGCTACCGTGACCGCCACCACCAAGTTCGCCCGCCTGGGGCGGGCGCGGGTGATCCCGTTCACCCAGCAGCGCCTGGCGGACGGCAGTGGCTACCGGCTGGTGATCCATGCGCCGCTGCAGGATTTTCCGGGGGAGAGCGAAGAGGCCGACTGCCTGCGCATCAACCAGTGGATCGAGTCGGTGCTGCGCGAATGCCCCGAGCAGTACCTGTGGGCACACCGACGCTTCAAGTCGCGCCCGCCGGGGGCGCCCAAGCTGTACTAGGACAATCGTGGGGTGGCTATCGCGGGTCAAGCCCGCTCCCACAAGGGTAGCCACAAACCTGTGGGAGCGGGCTTGGCCCGCGATGCAGTCGATAGGGATCTCAGGGAGTACCCCATGCCAGCACCCCAACCGGTCACCGGCCTGATCCTCTCGGGCGGTGGCGCTCGTGCCGCCTACCAGGTCGGCGTGCTCGCCGGCATCGCCGACCTGCTGCCCGCCGGCGCCGGCAACCCGTTCCCGGTGATCGTCGGCACCTCGGCCGGGGCCATCAATGCGGTGACCCTGGCCAGCGGTGCGATGCATTTTGCCGACGCCATCCGCCGCCTCACCGGCTTCTGGCAGGGCTTTCGCAGCCACCAGGTGCTGCGCAGCGACTGGCCCGGGGTGATCCGCCAGGCCAGCCGCTTCGTCGGCCACAGCCTGCTGGGCCTGGGGGCCCAGGTACCGGTGGCGCTGCTCGACAGCTCGCCGCTGCGCAAACTGCTCAACCAGCACCTGGACCTGGACGGCATCGGCCTCGCCATCGACCAGCAGCACCTGCGCGCGGTGGCGGTGACCGCGTTCGGCTACGAGTCGGGCCAGGCGGTGACCTTCTACCAGGGCAAGGGCGCCATCGACCCGTGGCTGCGCCATCGACGCATCGGCATGCCGACCCGCCTGAGCGTCGAGCACCTGCTGGCCAGTTCGGCCATCCCGTTGCTGTTTGCGCCGATCAGGCTGGGCCACGAATTCTATGGTGACGGTGCGGTGCGCCAGTCGGCGCCGATCAGCCCGGCGCTGCACCTGGGCGCCAACCGCGTGCTGGTGGTGGGGGTCAGCGGCAACCCCCAGGGGCCGACGCCGGGTGATCCACGCGAGCGGGTGTTCAGCGGCAAGCAGCCGAGCCTGGCGCAGATCGGCGGCCACCTGCTCAACAGCACGTTCATCGACAGCCTGGAAGACGACCTGGAGCTGTTGCAGCGGCTCAACCACCTGAGCCACCTGCTGCCCAGCGACGTGCAGCCCCGGCGCCTGGGCCTGGCCCCGGTGGAGGTGCTGGTGGTTGCGCCCAGCCAGCCGCTGGACGAGATCGCCGCCCGCCATCGGCGCGAACTACCCGCCGCGCTGCGCATGTTCCTGCGCGGCCCGGGGGCGACCAAGACCAGCGGCGCCGGGGTGCTCAGCTACCTGTTGTTCGAAGCCGGCTATTGCAGCGAGCTGATCGAACTGGGCCGGCGCGACGCGCTGACCAAGCAGGGCGAGCTGTGCCGCTTTCTCGGCCTGCCGCTGCCCCGGCCCTGAGCGCTACTCGGCGATCTGCAGGCGGCGTGCCTCGGTGTACACGTAGCGCACCTTTTCATACTCGAACGGCGAGTTCAGCTGGCCGTAGCGAAAGCTGGTGGTATAGCGCTTGTCGATGGCGCGCAGTACCCAGACCTCCGGGTTGTCGCTGCTGACCTCGGCCATGTTGAGGAAGTTGATCCAGTTCTCGGCGCTGTAGTCCACCACCAGCCCGCCGGTGTCGCGCAGGTTCGACGGGCCCAGGATCGGCAGCATCAGGTACGGGCCGTCCGGCACACCATAGAAGCCCAGGGTCTGGCCGAAGTCTTCGCTCTGGTGCGGCAGCCCCATCTTGGTCGCCGGGTCCCACAGGCCGGCGACGCCCAGGGTGGTGTTGAACAGCAGGCGCGCGGTGATCTCCATCGAGCGCTTGCCCTTGAACTGCAGCAGGCTGTTGAGCAGGTTGGGCACATCGCCCAGGTTGCTGAAGAAGTTGCTGACCCCGGTGCGCACGAAGCTTGGGGTGATGTAGCGGTAGCCATTGACCACCGGCAGGAACACCCACTGGTCGAAGCGGTAGTTGAAGTGGTACAGCCGGCGGTTCACCGACTCGAACGGGTCGTAGACGTTCAGCGCGGTCAGGGTCGAACGCTCGAACTCGCGCTGGTCCAGGCCGGGGTTGAACTTGAGTTCCTTGAGCGGATCGGTAAAGCCGTCGGCTTCGATCACGCTGGCTCGCGCCGGGATCTCATCGGCCTGTACCAGGCCTGCGGCGAGCAACGCCGTCACGATCAGAAGTTTTTTAACCACGGAAAAACTCCAGCATCGCGTCGCTGTTGACGCGGTAATTGATATTGCCGCAGTGCCCGCCATGCGGGTACAGGGTCAGGCGGTCGCCAAAGGTGCTGCGCAGAAAGCCGATGTCGCCGGGGCCCAGGATCACATCGTCGGCGTTGTGCATCACGGCGATTTTCGGGCTGTTTTGCAGGTAGTCCTTGAGGGCATACAGGCTCACCTGGTCGATCAGCTGCAGCAGGCTGCCGCCATCGGTGCGCGCGCGCCACATGGGGATGACCTGCTCGGTCAGGTAGCAGTCGAAGTCGCATTGCAGCGCACGCTTGAAGAACGGCGTGAGGCTGCTGCCTTCGGTGATCGGGTACTTGGGCGGGGTGATCAGGCCGCGGCGGTTGATCAGGTCGGAGGTAAAGGCGATATCGGCGGACGAGAAGCGGAACGAGGTGCCGATCAGCATCGCCATCTGCTCGTTGCTCAGGTGCTGGCGCGACTGCTGGAAGTCGTAGAGCAGCGCGTCGTTGAGGTCGATGTAGCCTTTTTGCTGGAAGTAGCGGGTGAGCTTGGTCAGCACCAGTTCATAGAAGGTGGTGCTGTTGTTCACGCCCTTGACCTCGGTCTGCACCAGCTTGTCGAGGTTGCTGATCGAGGTGTAGAGGTTGACCGGCGGGTTGAGCAGCAGCACGCGCTTGAAGTTGAAGCTGCGCCGGGTTTCATCCAGGTGGCTGACGAAGGCTGCGTCGAGGGCACCGAGGCTGTAGCCGGTGAGGTAGTACTCGCTGACAGGCAGGCGCGGGTGCTGGGCGCGCACGCCCTGCATCACCCGGTACAGGTCTTCGGCGTCTTCGGCGCTCACGCCCGGGGTGGCGAAGCGCGAGGCGGCGCTGATGAAGTCGAAGCTGGTGGGCGATGACAGCTGCACCACGTGGTAGCCGGCCTTGTAGTAGAGGCGCTTGAGGTACTCGTTGAGGCTGCTGGTGTAGGGCGCGCCGGTACCGGCGATCAGGAAGATCAGCGGCGCCTCGTGGTCCTGTCGGGCCAGGCGATAGCGCAGCTTCTTGACCGCCCAGAAGTTGTCCGGAAGAGTGAACTCGCGTTCGGGGCGCAGGTTGAGGCTGTAGTCGGACTGATCGATGTCATCGTCGGTCGGCAGTTCGGGGCGCAGGTCGGGCGGTGTGGAGGCGATCGTCGCCTCGAAGGGATTGGTCAGCGGGTAGCCATAGGTGGCCGCATCGACATCCACCGCAGACGCGGCCGCACTCATCAAGAGGCCACCCAGCAGGGCAGCAAGGCGCAGTGATCGAAGCATGACGGATCCCCAGGAAAGGCAAGGCAAAGTGTGTACTGCAGGCTAGGACACTCGTGCTATCGGCAAAGTTGCCTTGTGCCCCGGCATTTACCGTCCCCGATGTTGCCGTGCGGGCAAGTGCCAGGGCAACAGCGGGTTTTGTTTCTTTGCTGATAAAAGTAGCTCAGGCCGCCGCTTTTGCCTTGCACAGGCCCGGTGGGGGATTATGCTGGGCGCCGTTTTCCTGTTTCCGGAGTTGTCATGTCCCGCCGTTTGCCGCTGATTGCCTTGCTTGTGTGCCTGTCGCTGTGGGCTGCGGCCTGCTATGGGGTGCGTTACGGCTTCATGGAGGATGTCAGGTGGGTCGGTGTGTGCAGCTCGCCCCAGGTGAGCTGGGAGTGCCAGTTGCGCGCCACGCTGGGCCTGATGATCCACTTGCGGGTGCTGGGCTGGGTCGCCCTGGGGTTGGCCGTGGTGGCGACGCTGGTGCCGCGTCGGGCCGGCTGGTGGCTGGCGGTGCTGTCACTGGTGTTCGGGCTGCCGGCACTGGCGCTGTACACCGTGAGCCTGGCGGCGTTCGCGCTGGTGCTGGCGGGGTTGCGGCTGGTGCGGCGCACGGCCTGAGGCTCACGCTGTATCGTTCGCCGGCAAGGCCGGCGCCTACCGGGTTCAACGTCTCCCTGCAGAGCCGGCCTTGCCGGCGAAGAGCCGACGCTCAGCCCTGCCTGATCCGCAGGCAGCGCCACAGCGCCGCGGCCATCAGCGCGCTCACCAGGGCCCACACCAGCGCCTGCTGGCTGCTCAAGCCCTCGATGAACAGCTGCGGCGCAATCCCGGCGCCGACGATGAAGGTCAGCAAGGCCACCTCGGCGCGCGCTACCCGCACCGGTCGCAGCAGGTACACCACCGCCGGCAGCACCAGCGCCGGGCTCGGGAAGCTGCGGTAGCGCGGGTCGAACACCAGCGCCAGCATGCTCACCGCCGCCGCGAAGCCGGCCGCCATCACCCACCAGCCGGCACGCGCCTGCAGCCAGGCGAACAGGCGCTCACGCCAGCCACTGCGCTGTGCCAGCGCCAGCGCGCCATGGGCCAGTACCACCAGGTTGAGCCCCGCCAGCAGCACGGCCCACAACCACTCGCCAACGAAGCGGCTGTTGACCCGTACCAGCTCGCCCCACAACCCCAGGCTGGCGGCCCCCAGTGCGGCCAGCAAGGGCAGCGCCAGGGCGCAACGCACGCCGCGCACCGGCCCGGCCAGGGCCAGGGTGGCGGCGAACAGCAGCACGCCGATACCCAGCCACTGCGGCCAGAACGGCAGGTTGCTCACCGGGCCTTCGAGTATGCCCTTGTCCTGCCGGTCGGCATCGTACAGCCCCCAGTAACCGCCCACCGCGCCTTCGCTGGCGCGCTTCCACGGCTGGTCGAAGGCTTCGATCAGGTTGTAATGCCAGCCATTCTGCTCGGCCATGGCGACGAACCCGCGAATGAAGCGCGCTTCGTTGACCCGGCTGGGCAGGGCGGTCTCGCGCTGGCGCCCTTCGCTGGGCCAGCCGGTTTCGCCGATCATCACGTCCTTGGGCGCGAAGCGGTTGCCGAACACCTGGCGGATCTCGCCTACGTGGGCCAGCGCATCGTCGATGCCCTTGGGATCATCTTCCCAGTAGGGCAGCAGGTGAATGGTCACGAAGTCCACCTGCGGCGCGATCTGTGGGTGCTGCAGCCAGAACTCCCACACGTCGGCGTAGGTCACCGGTACCTGCACCTGGCTTTTCACCTGGTGGATCAGATCGGCCAGGTGATCGCCCGTCACTTCCTTGCGCAGCAGCACCTCGTTGCCCACGATCACGGCGCGGGTGATGTCCGGGTTGGCATTGGCGGTGGCGATCAGGGCCTTGATCTCCTTGGCCGTGACCAGCGGGTCGGCACTCACCCAGGCCCCGAACATCACCTTCAGGCCGTACTTGCGCGCCAGCTGCGGGATCGCTTCCAGGCCCGTCATCGAGTAGGTGCGGATGCATTCGAAGCGCTGTGCAAGCAGGGCGAGGTCGGCCTCCACGCGCTCCGGACGCAGGGTGAAGGGCTGGTCGAACGGCGACTGGTCCTTGTCGAAGGGCGTGTAGGAGACACATTGCAGCTTGTGCGTGGGGCTGGCGGCGTCCGGCAGCGATACCGGCTTGCCGAGCCCGTACCAGAGCCCGCCCAACGCGAACAGGCCAAGCAGGCAGGCAAACAGGTAGGGCAGCAGCGGGAAGCGGGCAGTCGAGGGCATGGCGCGGACCGGTCAGGAAACAAAGCCGCCAATACTACCTGCAAATGCCGGCCGGTAGCGGGCCTGGCTGGCGTTGTGATGTCGTTTCTCGATGTTTCGACGTCGCTGACAGAGCAGGTTGGCCGCCAGTGGCGGTTGATGATGCAGGTTCCGTGACGTGACGAGGGGATGCCTTGATGAAAATGCGACGACTCCTGGGGGCGGGCACTGCCCTGATACTGGCCATGGGCACCAGCCTGGCCATGGCCAAGGAAGTAAGCATCGGCTACGTCGATGGGTGGTCCGACAGCGTGGCGACCACCCATGTGGCGGCCGAGGTGATCAAGCAGAAGCTCGGTTATGACGTCAAGCTGATGCCGGTGGCCACCGGCATCATGTGGCAGGGGGTGGCCACCGGAAAGCTCGATGCGATGCTGTCGGCCTGGCTGCCGGTGACCCATGGCGAATACTGGGCCAAGAACAAGGACAACGTGG
Source organism: Pseudomonas sp. FBF18 (assembly GCF_024261405.1). Taxonomy (NCBI): domain Bacteria; kingdom Pseudomonadati; phylum Pseudomonadota; class Gammaproteobacteria; order Pseudomonadales; family Pseudomonadaceae; genus Pseudomonas; species Pseudomonas sp. FBF18. Next base: position 606,276 of record NZ_QKRS01000001.1, read on the forward strand.
TCGACTACGGCCCCAACTTCAAGGACGCCAGGATTGGCCTGATCGTGCCCGAATACGTCAAGGCGCAGTCGATCGCCGACCTCGGAAGCGATGCCGGCTTCAAGAAGAAGATCGTCGGCATCGACGCCGGGTCCGGGGTGATGCTCAAGACCGACCAGGCGATCAAGGACTACGACCTTGCCGGCTACAAGCTGCAGGCCAGCTCCGGCGCTGCCATGACCTCTGAACTGGGGCGCGCCTACGCCAAGCAGCAGCCCATCGTGGTCACCGGCTGGGTGCCGCACTGGATGTTCGCCAAGTGGAAGCTGCGTTTTCTCGAAGACCCCAAAGGCGTGTACGGCGCCGCCGAGACGGTCAACAGCATCGGCAGCAAGGAACTCGATACGAAGGCGCCGGAAGTCGCAGCGTTCCTGAAGAAGTTCTCGTGGCAATCCAAGGACGAGATCGGCGAAGTCATGCTGGCCATCCAGGAAGGCGCAAAGCCGGACGCTGCGGCGAAGGAGTGGGTCGCCAAGCACCCCGAGCGGGTCGCCGAGTGGACCGCAAAATAATGGCCTAAGGCCTCTATCTGGCACCTTCCAGGGCCGCGCGGTGTTTTGCCACCGCGCGGCCCTTTGCATGGGCGGCTGTTACGTAGCCGGTAAAAGAGTTTTACATCTAAGACTAAGGTCGTCTGGAGTGCGTCCCAAGGCAGCATAAAGTGGCGTGGTACTACCCAATCTGTGCTGCGAGGACAAAAACAATGAACGACAGCATTTATCTCTCGATACAAAACAGCCCGCGGTTCAAGGAGCTGGTTTCAAAACGTGAACGCTTCGCCTGGATTCTCTCGGCGATCATGCTCGGCCTCTACGCCGCCTTTATCCTGTTGATTGCCTACGGCCCGCAGATTCTGGGTGCCAAGCTCAGCCCCGGCTCCTCGATTACCTGGGGTATCCCGCTGGGTGTGGGTCTGATCGTTTCGGCTTTCGTGCTGACCGGCATCTACGTACGTCGTGCCAACGGTGAGTTCGACGAGCTGAACAACGCGATCCTGAAGGAGGCTCAGCAATGATCCGGCGTCTACTGGCAACACTGGCCTTTGGCGCTTTCGCGCCTGCCGTCTGGGCCGCCGACGCCCTGACCGGCGAGGTGCACAAACAACCCCTGAACGTCTCGGCGATCCTGATGTTCGTCGCCTTCGTCGGTGCCACCCTGTGCATCACCTACTGGGCTTCCAAGCGCAACAAGTCGGCCTCTGACTACTACGCCGCAGGCGGGCGAATCACGGGCTTCCAGAACGGCCTGGCGATTGCCGGCGACTACATGTCGGCAGCCTCCTTCCTGGGTATTTCCGCACTGGTATACACCTCCGGCTACGACGGCCTGATCTACTCGATCGGCTTCCTGGTGGGCTGGCCGATCATTCTGTTCCTGATCGCCGAACGCCTGCGCAACCTGGGCAAGTACACCTTTGCCGACGTGGCCTCGTATCGCCTCGGGCAAAAGCAGATCCGCACCCTGTCGGCCTCCGGCTCGCTGGTGGTGGTGGCGTTCTACCTGATCGCGCAGATGGTCGGCGCCGGCAAGCTGATCCAGCTGCTGTTCGGCCTGGACTACCACGTGGCGGTCATCCTGGTGGGTATCCTGATGTGCATGTACGTGCTGTTCGGCGGCATGCTCGCAACCACCTGGGTACAGATCATCAAGGCGGTGCTGCTGCTGTCCGGTGCCAGCTTCATGGCGCTGATGGTGATGAAGCACGTCAACTTCGACTTCAATGCGCTGTTCTCCGAGGCGATCAAGGTTCACCCCAAGGGTGAGGCGATCATGAGCCCGGGCGGCCTGGTCAAAGACCCGATCTCCGCGTTCTCGCTGGGCCTGGCGCTGATGTTCGGTACCGCTGGCCTGCCGCACATCCTGATGCGCTTCTTCACCGTGAGCGACGCCAAGGAAGCGCGCAAGAGCGTGCTGTACGCAACCGGCTTCATCGGCTACTTCTACATCCTGACCTTCATCATCGGCTTCGGCGCGATCCTGCTGGTCAGCACCAACCCGGACTTCAAGGACGCAGCAGGCGCCTTGCTGGGCGGCAACAACATGGCTGCGGTGCACCTGGCCGACGCCGTGGGCGGCAGCATCTTCCTGGGCTTCATCTCGGCAGTGGCCTTCGCCACCATCCTGGCAGTGGTTGCCGGCCTGACCCTGGCCGGTGCCTCGGCGGTGTCCCATGACCTGTATGCCAGCGTATGGCGCAAGGGCAAGGTCAACGACAAGGACGAGATCCGCGTGTCGAAGATCACCACCGTCGCACTGGGTGTGCTGGCCATCGGCCTGGGTATCCTGTTCGAAAGCCAGAACATCGCGTTCATGGTCGGCCTGGCGTTCTCGATCGCGGCCAGCTGCAACTTCCCGGTACTGCTGCTTTCGATGTACTGGAAGAAGCTGACCACCCGTGGCGCCATGATCGGCGGCTGGATGGGGCTGGTAAGTGCGGTGGGCCTGATGGTGCTCGGTCCGACCATCTGGGTGCAGATCCTGGGTCACGAGAAAGCCATCTACCCGTATGAGTACCCGGCGCTGTTCTCGATGCTGATTGCCTTTGCCGGTATCTGGTTCTTCTCGGTTACCGACAAGTCCAAGGCAGCGGATGACGAGCGTGCGCTGTTCTTCCCGCAGTTTGTCCGGTCGCAAACCGGCCTGGGGGCAAGCGGTGCTGTTTCGCACTGAGTCCTGAGCAATAAAAAAACGGCCTTCGGGCCGTTTTTTTATGTGGGGGCCATTGCACCCCCGGGTTTCTATATCTTGCCGAGCAACAACAGGATCAACAGGATGATCAGCACGGTACCAATGATGCCGGACGGGCCGTAGCCCCAACTTCTGGAGTGCGGGAAAACGGGTAAGCCACCGATCAACAGCAAAATCAGGATGATGATAAGTATGGTGCCCATGGCAGAGTCCTTTTGTTGAGTACGGTAATCAGCGTGTGCAGTTGCGATCCATCTCTTCGGTCATGACGTTCATGTCCGCCTGTTAAATCGGACTCCCACAGGCAACTAAAAGTTTAGTTCGATATGTGTTTGCCCGCGCCATTCAGCATCCTGATACAGCGTGGGCGTCGCTGCACCCTTCGCTACACTGGCCTTCAACTTCAGGAACAAGGCATCCGGCTATGCAAAACCGCATGATGATCACTGGCGCCGGGTCCGGCCTTGGCCGCGAGATTGCCCTGCGCTGGGCCCGCGAGGGTTGGCAACTGGCCCTGAGCGACATCGGCGAGGCCGGCCTGCAGCAGACCCTCACGCTGGTGCGCGAGGCGGGCGGCGAGGGCTTCGTCCAGCGTTGCGACGTGCGCGACTACAGCCAGCTCACCGCCCTGGCCCAGGCCTGCGAAGAAAAGCTCGGCGGCATCGATGTGATCGTCAACAACGCCGGGGTGGCGTCGGGCGGTTTTTTTGCCGAGCTGTCGCTGGAAGACTGGGACTGGCAGATCGCGATCAACCTGATGGGCGTGGTCAAGGGCTGCAAGGCGTTCCTGCCGCTGCTCGAACGCAGCAAGGGCCGCATCATCAACATCGCGTCCATGGCGGCGCTGATGCAGGGGCCGGCCATGAGCAACTACAACGTGGCCAAGGCCGGGGTGGTGGCGCTGTCCGAAAGCCTGCTGGTGGAGCTGCGCCAGCAACAGGTGGCGGTGCATGTGGTGTGCCCGTCGTTCTTCCAGACCAACCTGCTGGATTCGTTCCGCGGCCCCACCCCGGCAATGAAGGCCCAGGTGGGCAAACTGCTGGAAAGCTCGCCGATCAGCGCCAGCGACATTGCCGGCTATATCTACGAGGGGGTGGCGCGCGGTGACTTCATGATTCTGCCCCACGAGCAGGGGCGCCTGGCCTGGCAGCTCAAGCAGCGCGACCCGCAGGCGCTGTATGACGAAATGGCCGAGATGGCCGTGCGAATGCGTGCCAAGGGGCGTCAGACGCAGGCGTAGGCTGTTCGCTACGGTATGCTAGGCGCTTTTGCGCGGGTAGCAGCGGACGTGATGAATTATGTGTGGTTCTTTCTGGCGGCGGTGTTCGAGATCGCCGGCTGTTATGCCTTCTACATGTGGCTGCGGCTGGGCAAGAGCGGCTGGTGGATCGCCCCCGCGCTGCTCAGCCTGACCCTGTTCGGCCTGCTGCTGACCCGCGTCGAGGCGGCCTACGCCGGGCGCGCCTACGCCGCCTATGGCGGCATCTATATCGTCACTTCGCTGCTGTGGCTGGCGGTGGTGGAGCGTGCCCGGCCGATGGGCAGCGACTGGCTCGGTGCGCTGCTGTGCGTGATCGGCGCCACCATCATCGTGATCGGACCACGTCTGCAAAACAGCTGAGCGGGTAGGATCTTGTAGGCAAATTCCCGCAAAGTTGTGGGAATTGTCTATTTGCCTGTCAGAGCGTTGAACCGTTTCAGCACCCGGTTCAGTCTTCACTCTCCCCTGATGTGGAGGATTGGAGAATGCTGGTCATAGGGCGCGAAGTCGGCGAGGTCATCACCATCGATGACGACATCAAGATCAAGGTGCTGTCGGTAGACGGCAACACGGTGCGTTTCGGCATCTGCGCACCGCGCGATGTGGAGGTGCACCGTGCAGAAATCTATCGGCGTATCGCCGAGCAACTGGGCAAGGGCGGCCTGGGCGCCTGATCACTGATCGTCGAGCAGCTCGCGGGGCACTTCATGCCTGGCGAGCAGTTGGCACTGCTGGCTGTCCAGGTCGAACAGGATCACCGCCTGCCCCTTGGCCAGCGCCTGGCGCACGCGCAGTACACGGGTTTCCAGCGGGGTGTCGTCGCCATTGTCGGTACCGTCGCGGGTGACGAAGTCTTCGATCAGGCGGGTGAGGGTGTCGGCTTCGAGCTGGTCGTAGGGTATCAACATAAAAAAGCTACAGAATCAGGAAAGGTTTCGCACATGCTACGCGAAACCTTTCCTGCATGTGGCCTGCAGTGGCTAGCCTTTTTGGCCAACCAGGCTGTCCACCGCCGGTACGCGGGTATCACTTTCCATTTGTGCGTCGTGTTCCAGCTGGTGGCTGAAGCTTTCCAGCGAACTGCCGGTGGGCTTGGAATCGCTGGCGAACACCGGCGGGCTGAGCAGGTAGGCGCTGAGCAGGCGGCTGAGGGCAGCCAGGCTGTCGATATGGGTGCGCTCGTAGCCGTGGGTGGCGTCGCAGCCGAACGCCAGCAGCGCGGTACGGATGTCATGCCCGGCGGTGATCGCCGAATGCGCGTCGCTGAAGTAGTAGCGGAACAGGTCGCGGCGCACCGGCAGGTTGTGCTCGCGGCCCAGGCTCAGCAGGTGGCGCGACAGGTGGTAGTCGTAGGGGCCGGCAGAGTCCTGCATGGCCACGCTGACCGCGTGTTCGCTGGAGTGCTGGCCGGGGGCGACCGGGGCGATGTCGATGCCGACGAATTCGCTGACGTCCCACGGCAATGCGGCGGCGGCCCCCGAGCCGGTTTCTTCGGTGATGGTGAACAGCGGATGGCAGTCGATCTGTGGCTGGATGCCGCTTTCGACGATGGCCTTGAGCGAGGCCAGCAGCGCCGCGACGCCGGCCTTGTCGTCCAGGTGACGGGCGCTGATATGGCCGCTTTCGGTGAACTCGGGCAACGGGTCGAAGGCCACGAAGTCACCGATGCCGATGCCCAGCGTTTCACAGTCGGCGCGGGTAGTGCAGTAGGCATCCAGGCGCAGCTCGACGTGCTCCCAGCTCACCGGCATCTGGTCGACCGCGGTATTGAAGGCGTGCCCGCTGGCCATCAGCGGCAGCACGCTGCCGCGAAACACGCCGGTGTCGGTGAACACGCTGACCCGGCTGCCCTCGGCGAAACGGCTCGACCAGCAGCCGACCGGGGCCAGGCCCAGGCGGCCGTTGTCCTGCAAGGTGCGCACGCTGGCGCCGATGGTGTCCAGGTGCGCCGAAACGGCGCGGTCGGGCGAGCTCTTGCGGCCCTTGAGGGTGGCGCGGATGGTGCCGCGCCGGGTCAGCTCGAAGGGGATACCCAGTTCTTCCAGGCGCTCGGCCACGTAGCGCACGATGGTGTCGGTGAAGCCGGTGGGGCTGGGGATGGCGAGCATTTCCAGCAGGACCTTCTGCAGATAGGTCAGGTCCGGTTCGGGCAATTGATCAGGCATGCGGACTCCTCGTGGGGCGTTGTCACGGCACCGGCCGGCTGTGCGGGAACAGCAGGTCGACGAAGCGTTCGGCAGTGGGTTGGGGTTCGTGGTTGGCCAGGCCGACCCGTTCATTGGCTTCGATGAACACGTAGTCGGGCTGGTCGGCGGCCTTGACCATCAGGTCCAGGCCGACCACCGGAATGTCCAGGGCACGGGCGGCCCGCACGGCGGCATCCACCAGGGTCGGGTGCAGGCGTGCGGTGACGTCTTCCAGGCAGCCGCCGGTGTGCAGGTTGGCGGTACGCCGTACGGCCAGGCGCTGGCCGGCGGGCAGAATGGTGTCGTAGTCGACCCCGGCGGCGTGCAGGGTGCGCTGGGTTTCGGCGTCGAGCGGGATCTTGCTTTCGCCACCGGTGGCGGCCTGGCGCCTGCGGCTCTGGGCTTCGATCAGCGCACCGATGGCGTGCTGGCCGTCGCCGACGATCGAGGCCGGGTGACGAATCGCGGCGGCCACCACCTCGTAGCCGATGACCACGATGCGCAGGTCCAGCCCTTCATGAAAGCTTTCCAGCAGCACGCGGCTGTCGTATTTGCGCGCGTGCTCGATGGCGGCGTCCAGGTCTTGCAGGCAGGTCAGGTTGACCGCCACGCCGTTGCCCTGTTCGCCATCCAGCGGCTTGACCACCACCGCGCCGTGGTCTTCCAGAAAGGCCAGGTTGTCGGCGGCGTTGCCCGCCAGCTGTTGCGCCGGCAGGCTCAGGCCGGCGGCTTCGAGCACCTTGTGGGTCAGGCTCTTGTCCTGGCACAGGGTCATGCTCACGGCGGTGGTCAGGTCGCTGAGTGACTCGCGGCAGCGCACCCGGCGTCCGCCGTGGTTGAGGGTGAACAGCCCGGCGGTGGCATCGTCCACCTGCACATCGATGCCGCGCTTGTAGGCTTCCTCGACGATGATCCGCGCATAGGGGTTGAGCCCGGCCTCCGGCCCCGGCCCCAGGAAAAGCGGCTGGTTGATGCCGTTCTTGCGCTTGACCGCGAAGGTGGGCAGGGTGCGAAAGCCCAGCTTGGCGTACAGCCGCTTGGCCTGGCGATTGTCGTGCAGCACCGACAGGTCGAGGTGGCTCAGCCCGCGGCTCATGAAGTGTTCGATCAGGTGGCGTACCAGTACTTCGCCGACCCCGGGCCGGGTGCAGTTGGGGTCCACGGCCAGGCACCACAGGCTGCTGCCGTGCTCCGGGTCGTCGAAGGCCTTTTGATGATTCAGGCCCATCACGCTGCCGATCACCGCACCGTTGTCCTCGTCTTCGGCCAGCCAGTACACCGGGCCGCCCTGGTGGCGCGGAGTGATCAGCGCCGGGTCGACCGGCAGCATGCCACGGGCCACGTACAGCTCGTTGATGGCTGCCCAGTCGCTGTCGCTCTGTGCGCGGCGGATACGAAAGCCGCGAAACACTCGCTGCGCCTGGCGGTAGTCGCTGAACCACAGGCGCAAGGTGTCGGAGGGGTCGAGAAACAGCTGTTGCGGCGCCTGGGCCAGTACCTGCTGGGGGGCGGCCACGTACAGCGCGATATCGCGCTCGCCGGGCTGCTCCTTGGCCAGGGCCGCCGCCAGGCTGGCCGGGTCGGGGTAGGTGTGGCCGATCAGCAGCCGGCCCCAACCGCAATGCAACCAGCGCGGCTGGTCGTGCGGGTCGCTGCCGTCGCCGGCCAGTTGCGCCTGCAGGCGTTCATAGGACGGCACCTGGCCGCGCAGCAGGCGCTGGCCATAGGGTGAGGCATGGGCTTTCATCGATCAGATTCCTTGTTCGCTGAGCCACAGGTTCAGCGCGGCCAGTTGCCACAGCTTGGAGCCGCGCAGCGGCGTCAGTTGCCCATGCGGGTCGCTGAGCAGGCGGTCGAGCATGGCCGGGTTGAACAGGCCGCGGTCCTGGCTCGGGTCCAGCAGCAGCTCGCGTACCCAGTCCAGGGTGGCGCCTTGCAGGTGCTTGAGGCCCGGTACCGGGAAGTAGCCCTTCTTGCGGTCGATAACTTCACTGGGGATGACCAGTCGCGCGGCTTCCTTGAGCACCTGCTTGCCGCCATCGGGCAGCTTGAACTGGGCCGGCACCCGCGCCGACAGCTCCACCAGCCGGTAGTCGAGGAACGGCGTGCGAGCCTCCAGGCCCCAGGCCATGGTCATGTTGTCGACCCGTTTGACCGGGTCGTCGACCAGCATCACCGTGCTGTCCAGGCGCAGGGCCTTGTCGACTGCCGCGCTGGCGCCGGGCTGGGCGAAGTGCTGGCGGACGAAGTCGCCGGCGGCGTCATTGCCCAGCAGCCAGGCCGGCTGCACGGTGTCGCGGTACTCGTCGTAGCTGCGGTCGAAGAAGGCCTCGCGGTAGGCCGCGTACGGGTCCTTGGCGCCGTCCACCTGCGGGTACCAGTGGTAGCCGGCGAACAGCTCGTCGGCACCCTGGCCGCTCTGCACCACCTTGCAGTGCTTGGCCACTTCCCGCGAGAGCAGGTAGAAGGCGATGCAGTCGTGGCTGACCATCGGCTCGCTCATGGCGCGGAACGCGGCCGGCAGTTGCTCGATGATTTCGCGCTCGTCGATGCGCAACTGGTGGTGGCGGGTGCCGTAGTGCCTGGCGATCAGGTCCGAATACTGGAACTCGTCGCCACGTTCGCCGCCGGCATCTTCGAAGCCGATGGAGAAGGTCGACAGGTCCTCGACCCCGACTTCACGCAGCAGGCCGACCAGCAGGCTGGAGTCGACGCCGCCCGAGAGCAGCACGCCGACATCCACGGCCGCGCGCTGACGGATTGCAACGGCTTCGCGGGTGCTGTCGAGCACGCGGTCGCGCCAGTCTTCCAGGGTCAGGTGCTGTTCATCGGTGCGTGGGCCGTAGTGCAGGTTCCACCACACGTGCTGCTCGGCGCGGCCCTGGGCGTCGATGCGCATCCAGGTGGCCGGTGGCAGCTTTTCGATGTTCGCCAGCAGGGTCCGCGGGGCGGGCACCACGGCGTGGAAGTTCAGGTAGTGGTTGAGTGCCACCGGGTCGAGCACCGGGTTGATGTCGCCGCCCTTGAGCAGGGCCGGCAGGCTCGATGCGAAGCGCAGGCGTTCGCCGGTGCGCGACAGGTACAGCGGCTTGACCCCCAGGCGGTCGCGGGCGAGGAACAGCTGCTGGCTGTCGCGTTCCCAGATCGCCAGGGCGAACATGCCGTTCAGGCGCGGCAGCAGATCGGCGCCCCAGGCGTGGTAGCCCTTGAGCAGCACTTCGGTGTCGCCGTCCGAGTAGAAGGCATAGCCCAGGCTTTCGAGTTCGGCGCGCAGTTCGGGGAAGTTGTAGATGGCGCCGTTGAATGCCAGCGACAGACCCAGCTGGCTGTCGATCATGGGCTGGGCCGAGCCGTCGGACAGGTCCATGATCTTCAGGCGCCGATGGCCCAGGGCGATGGGCCCCTGGCTATGGAAGCCCCAGGCATCCGGGCCGCGGGGCGCCAGGTGATGGGTCATCCGTTCGACCGCGGCCAGGTCCGCCGGGCGTGGTGTGTTGGCTACAGGGGTGAAACGAAACTCTCCAGCTAATCCGCACATAAGTCCTTACCGGTTTTTCCGTTGGGGAAGGTGCCCTGAATTCGGGCACATAGGAACTGACCGGTGCGGATCCTGTGAGTTTTAGATCAATCTGTTATAAGCCTTCAGGCTTGCTTGCCCTTGCCGCGTATCAGTTCGCGCAACATGAAACGATTCGGGTGGCAGGCCTCGGCCACGTCGCGCGGCACCGGCAAGGGGGCGTTGTCGACCCAGGCGGCGATCAGTTCACCCGCCAGAGGCGCGGTGATCAGGCCGCGCGAACCATGGCCGCTGTTCACATACAGGCCCTCCAGCCAGGGGCACGGAGTGTCCGGCAGCTGTCGCGCGTCCTTGCCGAGCACGGCATACGCCTGGTTGAACGCCGCCTTGTCGGCCAACGGGCCGACGATCGGCAGGTAGTCGGGGCTGGTGCAGCGAAACGCCGCGCGGCCCTGCAGGCTGGCAGGTTCCAGCTCGGCAGCGCCAAGGCGTTCTGCCAGGTCGCCGGAGATTTCCCGCAGCAGCTCCAGGTTGCTCGCATGTTCGGCAGCGGTGGGGGCGAGGTCGGTGCTGTGGAAGTCGAAGCTCGCCCCCAGGGTGTGTTCGCCCAGGCGCGGCGGCGCGACGTAACCGTCGGCGCACACCACGGTGCCCAGCGCGCGGCTGGCGTTGGTGGCCGGCAGGCGGGTGATCTGCCCGCGGATGCGCTTGAGCGGCAGCTCGGCGCACGGCTCGAAACGATGGATGTCCGCTGCGCTGGCCAGCACCACCAGCGGCGCGCTGGCCAGCAGGCGCTCGCCGTCCCATGCCTGCCACAAGCCGTCGACCTTGCGCAGCTGTACCACGTCATGGTGGGGCAGCAGGGTGATGTTCGGTTGCCCGGCCTGCCATTGGCACAGCGCGGGCGGATGCACCCAGCCGCCCTCGGGGTAGTACAGACCGCCACTGGGCAGGCCGACCCCGGCCACGGCTTCGGCCTGCGGCTGGTCGAGGCGCTGCAGCAGGTTGTCGCTGAACGCCTGGTCGAGCTTGATCTGGCGCTGGTCTTCCTTGTCGTCGAAGGCCAGTTGCAGCACCCCGCAGGCGTCCCAGTCGGTGCCGCGCTGCAACTGTTCGAGCAGGCGGCGGGTGTAGCCGAAGCCGGCGACGATCAGCCGCGACAGTGCGGTGCCGTGGGCCGACAGCTTCAGGTACAGCACGCCCTGGGGGTTGCCCGAGGCTTCACCGGCAGGGGCGGTGTGGCGCTCCAGCAGGCGTACCTGCCAGCCGCGCGCCGCCAGGCTGGCGGCGGTGGCGCAACCGGCCAGGCCGGCGCCGATCACCAGCGCCTCGCGGGGGCCGGCCAGCGGCGCGGGGCGCGCGAACCATGGGGCAACCGGCGCGAGCGGCGGTTGCTCGGCAGGCCAGCCGGTGAATGCGCCGCGCAGCACTTCCCATTTTTTGCCGATACCCGGAATGCGCTTCATCTTGAAGCCCACCGCAATCAGCCCGCGACGCACCCAGCCGGTGCTGGTGAAGGTGCCAAGGGTGGCACCCGGCGCCGACAGGCGGCCGAGCTGGGCGAACAGCTCGGGGGTCCACATGTCGGGGTTCTTGGCCGGGGCAAAGCCATCGAGAAACCAGGCGTCGATGGGGGCGTCCAACTGCGGCAGCTGTTCCCGCGCATCGCCGATCATCAGGGTCAGGGTCACCCGACCCTGGTCGAAGACGAACTGCTGGAAACCTTCGTGCACCGCCACGTACTGCGCCAGCAGTGGCTGGCTGAACGGCGTCAGCTCGGGCCACAGGGCCAGGGCCTTGGCCAGGTCGGCATGGCTGAGGGGGTATTTTTCGACGCTGACGAAATGCAGGCGTGCCCCGGCCGGTGCACAGTCGGCGAACACCTGCCAGGCGCAGAAGAAGTTCAGGCCGGTGCCGAAGCCGGTTTCCCCGATCACCAGGCAACTGCCGTCGGCCATCGCGGCGAAGCGCTGGCGCAGGTCGTTCTGCTCGATGAACACATGACGGGTTTCCTCCAGGCTCTGCTCCTTGGAGAAATAGATGTCGTCGTACTGGCGTGAATACGGGCGGCCCTGTTCATCCCACTCGATCTGGGCGTACTGGGTCGGGGTGGCGGGGGTGTCGTTCATGTTCGGCTCGGCAACAGCGAAGCGTGCATTCTAGCCGATCGCCTTGCGACAAAGGGCTGCGTGATCCGCTAGTCTTGCTTATCCAAGAAGGGAGCCTGGTATGTTCGAATCCGCCGAAATTGGTCACGCCATCGACAAAGAAACCTATGACGCCGAAGTGCCGGCGTTGCGCGAAGCCTTGCTCGAAGCCCAGTTCGAGCTCAAGCAGCAGTCTCGCTTTCCGGTCATCGTGCTGATCAATGGCATCGAGGGGGCCGGCAAGGGCGAAACCGTCAAGCTGCTCAACGAGTGGATGGACCCGCGCCTGATCGAGGTGCGCACCTTCGACCAGCAGACCGACGAGGAGCTGGCCCGGCCGCCGGCCTGGCGCTACTGGCGGGCCTTGCCGAGCAAGGGGCGCATGGGCGTCTTCTTCGGCAACTGGTACAGCCAGATGCTGCAGGGGCGGGTGCATGGCCAGTTCAAGGACGCGGTGCTCGACCAGGCCATCAACGGCGCCGAACGGCTGGAAAAGATGCTGTGCGACGAAGGCGCGCTGATCTTCAAGTTCTGGTTTCACCTGTCCAAGAAGCAGATGAAGGCGCGGCTCAAGTCGCTCAAGGATGACCCGCTGCACAGCTGGAAGATCAGCCCGCTGGATTGGCAGCAATCGCAGACCTATGACCGGTTCGTGCGCTTCGGCGAACGGGTGCTGCGCCGCACCAGCCGTGACTATGCACCCTGGCACATCATCGAGGGCGTGGACCCGAACTACCGCAGCCTGGCAGTGGGCAAGATCCTCCTCGAGGGCCTGCAGAACGCCTTGAAGGCCAAGACCCTGGGGCGCCAGACCAACATCGCGCCGCTGGGCGAATCCATCGACGGACGCAGCCTGCTGGGCAGCCTGGACATGACCCTGCGTCTGGACAAGAACGACTACCAGGAGCAACTGATTGTCGAGCAGGCCCGTCTGGCGGGCCTGCTGCGTGACAAGCGCATGCGTCGCCACGCGCTGGTGGCGGTGTTCGAGGGCAACGACGCGGCGGGCAAGGGCGGTGCCATTCGGCGCGTGGCCGCCGCGCTGGACCCGCGTCAGTACCGCATCGTGCCGATTGCCGCCCCTACCGAGGAGGAGCGGGCGCAGCCCTACCTGTGGCGGTTCTGGCGGCACATTCCGGCGCGCGGCAAGTTCACGGTGTTCGACCGCTCGTGGTACGGGCGGGTGCTGGTGGAGCGTATCGAGGGCTTCTGCAGCCAGGCCGACTGGATGCGCGCCTATGGCGAGATCAACGATTTCGAGGAGCAACTGCACGACGCTGGCGTGGTGGTGGTCAAGTTCTGGCTGTCGATCGACGAGCAGACCCAGCTGGAGCGTTTTCAGGAGCGCGAGCAGATACCGTTCAAACGCTTCAAGATCACCGAGGAAGACTGGCGCAACCGCGACAAGTGGGACGCGTATTCCGAGGCGGTGGGCGACATGGTCGACCGCACCAGCACCGAAGTGGCGCCCTGGACGCTGGTGGAGGCCAATGACAAGCGTTGGGCGCGAGTGAAGGTGCTGCGCACCATCAACGAGGCGCTGGAGGCGGCGTTCAAGAAAGACAAGAAGTGATCATTGGCCGCATCGCGGGGCAAGCCCGCTCCCACAGGCACTCCATCAGCCTTGTGGGAGCGGCTTGACCCGCGACGGGCTGCGTAGCAGAGCTTTTTTCAGCCTTTGCCGCCGGCCTCGAGCATCTGCTCCGGCCTTACCCATTCATCGAACTGCGCATCGGTCAGATACCCCAGTTCCAGCGCTGCCTCGCGCAGGGTGGTGCCTTCGGCGTAGGCCTTCTTGGCGATCTGCGCCGACTTGTCGTAACCGATATGCGGGTTGAGCGCCGTCACCAGCATCAGCCCGCGCTCCAGGTGCTCGGCCATCTGCTGCGGGTCTGGCTCGATGCCCGCCACGCAGTGCTGCTGGAAGTTGCGGCAGCCATCGGCCAGCAGTTCGATCGACTGCAGCAGGTTGTGGATGATCACCGGCTTGAACACGTTGAGCTGCAGGTGGCCCTGGCTGGCGGCAAAGCCGATGGTGGTGTCGTTGCCCAGCACCTGGCAGGCCAGCATCGACAGTGCCTCGCACTGGGTCGGGTTGACCTTGCCGGGCATGATCGAGCTGCCCGGCTCGTTGGCCGGCAGGCGCACCTCGGCCAGCCCCGCGCGCGGCCCGGAGCCGAGCAGGCGCAGGTCGTTGGCCAGCTTCATCAGGGCCACGGCCAGGGTTTTCAGCGCACCGGCCAGGGTGATCAGCGGCTCGTGCCCGGCCAGCGCGGCAAACTTGTTGGGCGCGGTGACGAACGGCAGCCCCGACAAGGCGGCAAGCTCGGCGGCGATCGCCTCGGCAAACCCGTGCGGCGCGTTCAGCCCGGTACCCACGGCGGTACCGCCCTGGGCCAGTTCGCACACCGCCGGCAGCGCCGCGCGGATGGCGCGCTGGGCGTAGTCCAGCTGGGCCACGTAGGCCGAGACCTCCTGGCCGAAGGTGATCGGGGTGGCGTCCATCATGTGGGTTCGCCCGGTCTTGACCAGTTGCATGTGGCGTGCAGCCAGTTCGGCCAACCCGCCCGACAGCTCGGCGATGGCCGGCAGCAGTTGCTGGTTGACCGCCTGTGCGGCGGCAATGTGCATGGCGGTCGGGAAGCAGTCGTTGGAGCTCTGCGAGCGATTGACGTGGTCGTTGGGGTGCACCGGCACCTTGCCGCCGCGGCCCTTGCCGGCCAGCTCGTTGGCGCGCCCGGCCAGCACTTCGTTGGCGTTCATGTTGCTCTGGGTGCCGCTGCCGGTCTGCCACACCACCAGCGGGAACTGGTCGTCATGCTCGCCGGCCAGCACCTCGTCGGCGGCCTGTTCGATCAGGCGGGCGATGTCGGCCGGCAGGTCGCCGTTGCGGTCATTGACCCGCGCTGCGGCCTTCTTGATCAGCACCAGCGCGTGCAGTACCGCCAGCGGCATGCGTTCCTTGCCGATGGCAAAGTTGATCAGCGAGCGCTGGGTCTGGGCACCCCAGTAGGCCTCGTCAGGAACTTCAACCGGGCCCAGGCTGTCAGTTTCGATACGGCTCATGCGGTACGCACTCCTTCAATGGCTTGTTTGCGCAGTTTAGGCCCTGATTCGGCATGGCGGTTCCATTGCCTGTCGTCCCTCTTGAGCAGGCTGCCCCAGTCGGCGCAGAATGCTCTACTCTGGGTACGCCCTCTTTTTATTTTAAGGAATTTCGATGACCCGTCTTCGCGCCCTCTGCACGGCTGTCGCGCTGGTCTGCGCCAGCGGCCAGGCACTCGCCGATACCGCCAGCCACAACGCCAGCGCTGAAAAATTCCTGGTGATGGCGCACGCCGACAAACTGGGTACCCCGGTCTACATGCAGGTGCAGCAGATGTTTGCCCAGCGCTTCGAGCAGACCAAGGCGCCGGCGTCCAAAAAGGCCGTGCTTGAAACCTACCAGGCCAAGGCCAACGCCGCCCTGGACCAGGCCATCGGCTGGAACAAGCTCAAGCCGGACATGATCAAGCTGTACACCAGCACCTTCAGCGAATCCGAGCTCAAGGACCTGGTCGCCTTCTACCAGTCGCCACTGGGCAAGAAAGTCCTGGAAAAGATGCCTGCCGTTACCCAGCAGTCGGCCCAGCTGACCCAGCAGAAGCTTGAAAGCGCCGTGCCGGTGGTCAACAAGCTGCTGGCCGACATGACCAACGAGCTGGACCCGTCCGCCGGCAAGGCGGCCGCACCGGCCAAGAAACCTTAAGCGGAGCCCAGCATGTCGATGCAGCAGAAGATCGAACAGAGCCTGGCGGCGCTCGCCCCGCAGCACCTCGAGGTGCTGGACGAGAGCCACATGCACAGCCGGGGCCAGCAGACCCACTACAAGGCCGTGCTGGTCAGCGAACAGTTCGATGGCTTGAACAGCGTCAAGCGCCACCAGAAGGTCTACGCCACCCTGGGTGACCTGATGGGGCAGTTCCATGCCCTGGCGTTGCACACCTACACCCCGCAGGAATGGCAGAAAGTCGGCAGCGCGCCGGCTTCGCCCACCTGCGCCGGAGGCAGCAAACACTGAAATCCCTTTCAGGTTTTTGCTAGAATCCGCAACGCGCCGCCTGTCGGCGCGTTTTTTATTGTCGACCCGGTCCGCCCTTTGCGAGGGTGACCACCTGGAGAATCAAGGCATGACCCAAGCTATCGTCGTGGCGGCGCTGTACAAGTTCGTCACCCTGAAAGATTACGTCGAGCTGCGCGAGCCGCTGCTCGAGACCATGGAGCGCAACGGGGTCAAGGGCACCCTGCTGCTGGCCGAAGAGGGTATCAACGGCACCGTGTCGGGTACCCGCGAAGGCATCGATGGCCTGCTGGCCTGGCTGCGCAGCGATGCGCGCCTGGTGGACATCGATCACAAGGAATCGTACTGCGACGAACAGCCGTTCTACCGCACCAAGGTCAAGCTCAAGAAAGAGATCGTGACCCTCGGCGTGCCGGGCGTGGACCCGAACCGGACGGTCGGTACCTATGTCGAGCCCAAGGACTGGAACGCGCTGATCAGCGACCCCGAAGTGCTGCTGATCGACACCCGCAACGACTATGAAGTGGCGATTGGTACCTTCGAGGGCGCCATCGACCCCAAGACCACCACCTTTCGCGAGTTTCCCGAGTACATCAAGGCCAACTTCGACCCTGCCCGGCACAAGAAGGTGGCGATGTTCTGCACAGGTGGCATCCGCTGCGAAAAAGCCTCCAGCTATATGCTCGGCGAGGGTTTCGAAGCGGTCTATCATCTTAAGGGTGGCATCCTGAAGTACCTCGAGGAGGTCCCCCAGGAAGAAACGCGCTGGCAGGGCGACTGCTTTGTCTTCGACAACCGCGTGACCGTGCGTCACGACCTCAGCGAAGGCGACTACGACCAGTGCCACGCCTGTCGTACCCCGATCAGCGTGGAAGAACGGGCCTCCGAGCATTATTCGCCAGGCATCAGCTGCCCGCATTGCTGGGACAGCCTGAGCGAGAAGACCCGGCGCAGCGCCATCGATCGGCAGAAGCAGATCGAGTTGGCCAAGGCCCGCAACATGCCGCACCCGATCGGCCACAACTATCGCAAAGCCGAGGTGTGATGGATGACCGCTCGCCTGCTGTATGTAATGGACCCGATGTGCTCCTGGTGCTGGGGTTTCGCACCCGTGGCCGAGGCCCTGATACGGCAGGCGCGCGAGGCCGGCGTGGACACCCACCTGGTGCCCGGCGGCCTGCGCTCGGGCAGCAGTGCGCTGGATGCCTCCACCCGGCGCTACATTCTTGAACACTGGCAGGCGGTCAACCAGGCCACCGGCCAGCCGTTCCAGCTCGAGGGCGCGATGCCCGAAGGCTTTGTCTACGACACCGAACCTGCCTGCCGCGCGCTGGTGGCTGCACGCAGCCTCGACCCGCAGCGGGCCTGGACGCTGCTGGGGATGATCCAGCAGGCGTTCTACCAGCGCAGCGAAGACGTGACCCTGCCGGTCAAGCTGGTGGAACTGGCCGAGCAGGCCAGTTTCGACCGCGCCGCCTTCGCCCAGGCCTTCAGCAGCGGCGACACCCGCAGCGCCACCGCCGCCGACTTCACCTGGGTGCAGGACCTGGGCATCGCGGGCTTCCCGACCCTGCTCGCCGAGCGCAATGGCCAACTGGCCCTGCTGACCAACGGCTACCAGGCCCTGGGGGCGCTGCAGCCGCTGCTGGGGCGCTGGCTGGAGCATGCGGTCAATGCTTGACCTGCCTGGCTCCCCCGACCCGGTGCCCGGGCCGACGCCGGCACCTGTCGATCGCTTGAGCTGGGCCGAGATCCGGCGCCTGGCGCAACACCACAAGAAAGCCCTGTGGACTGCCAACGGCGTGGCCGTGCTGGCGGCCCTGTGCAGTGTGCCGATTCCGCTGCTGCTGCCGTTGCTGGTCGACGAAGTGCTGCTGGGGCACGGCGATGCGGCGCTCAAGTGGATGAACAACCTGCTGCCCGCCAGCTGGCAGGTGGCGGCCGGCTACATCGGCCTGATGCTGGTCTTCACCCTGACGCTGCGCTGTGCGGCACTGGCCTTCAACGTGGTGCAGGCCAAGCTGTTCGCCGGGCTGGCCAAGGACATCGTCTACCGGCTGCGCATCCGCCTGATCGAGCGGCTCAAGCGCATCTCGCTGAGCGAGTACGAGAGCCTGGGCAGCGGTACGGTTACCACGCACCTGGTCACCGATCTGGACACCGTGGACAAGTTCGTCGGTGAAACCCTCAGCCGCTTTCTGGTGGCCATGCTCACGCTGGCCGGCACCTCGGCGATCCTGTTGTGGATGCACTGGCAGCTGGCGCTGTTGATCCTGCTGTTCAACCCGCTGGTGATCTTTGCCACGGTGCAGTTGGGCAAGCGGGTCAAGCACCTGAAGAAACTCGAGAACGACAGCACCTCGCGCTTCACCCAGGCACTGACCGAAACCCTGGATGCGATCCAGGAAATCCGTGCCGGCAACCGCCAGGGCTACTTTCTCGGGCGCCTGGGCATGCGTGCCCAGGAGGTGCGCAACTATGCGGTGTCCTCGCAATGGAAGAGCGATGCCAGCAGCCGCGCCAGTGGCTTGCTGTTCCAGTTCGGCATCGACATCTTTCGCGCAGCGGCCATGCTCACGGTGCTGTTTTCCGACCTCAGCATCGGCCAGATGCTGGCGGTGTTCAGCTACCTGTGGTTCATGATCGGCCCGGTGGAGCAGTTGCTCAACCTGCAGTACGCCTACTACGCGGCAGGTGGTGCGCTGAGCCGGATCAACGAGCTGCTGGCGCGCAGCGACGAGCCGCAGTATCCCGGCGGCATCGACCCTTTCGCGGGGCAGACCACCGTGGGCATCGAGGTGCGCGGGCTGCGTTTCGGCTATGGCGAGGAGCCGGTGCTGGACCAGTTGAACCTGTCCATCGCACCCGGCGAGAAGGTGGCCATCGTCGGCGCCAGCGGCGGCGGCAAGAGCACCCTGGTGCAGCTGTTGCTGGGCCTGTACAGCGCCCAGGCCGGCAGCATCCGCTTCGGCGGTTCGACCTTGCAGGAGATCGGCCTGGAAACGCTGCGCGAGCATGTGGCGGTGGTGTTGCAGCACCCGTCGCTGTTCAACGACACCGTGCGCGCCAACCTGACCATGGGCCGCGAGAGTACCGATGAGGCCTGCTGGCAGGCGCTGCGCATTGCCCAGCTCGACGCCACCATCGCCGCGCTGCCGCAGGGCCTGGACAGTGTGGTGGGACGTTCGGGCGTGCGTCTGTCCGGCGGGCAGCGCCAGCGTCTGGCGATAGCGCGCATGGTGCTGGCCGAGCCCAAGGTCGTCATTCTAGATGAGGCCACCTCGGCGCTGGACGCGGCCACCGAGTACAACCTGCACCAGGCGCTGAGCCGCTTCCTCAGCGCCCGTACCACCCTGATCATCGCTCACCGCCTGTCGGCAGTGAAGCAGGCCGACCGCGTGCTGGTGTTCGACGGCGGGCATGTCGCCGAGGATGGCGGTCACCAGCAGCTGATCGCCGAGGGCGGGTTGTACGCCAAGCTCTATGGGCATTTGCAACAGAGCTGAGGGCCTTCTACTGTACAACTGTTGTACAGGTGAAAAAGGGCCTGATGGCAGGTGGCAAATGGCCTAGGCTGTGTCTGTGCAGGATGAGACTCATCGGGCTGCGCATTGCTGCAAGGGACCTCATGAAGCAGAAACGGACTCTCGAAGCGCCCAGGTTGTTGGGCATCATCTGGCCTTTTGTGGCGGTCGTACTGTTCCAGGCCTTGCTGGGGGGCATCAGCCTCTATGCCTTGTCGGCCGTGCGCGGTTATGTGGCGGGCGAGAGCCTGTGGTCCAAGGGGCAGAAGGACGCCATCTACTTTCTGAGCCTGTATACCGACAGCCGCGACGAGGCGGCCTACCAGAAGTACCGGCAGGCTATCGCCATCCCCCAGGGTGGGCACCAACTGCGCACCGCGCTGGACGCCAAGCCCCTGGACCTGGCCGCTGCGCGCCAGGGCATCCTCAGGGGCGGCAACCACCCGGATGACATCGACAGCGTCATCTGGCTCTACCTGAATTTCCGTCATGTCAGCTACATGGAACGCGCCATCGAACGCTGGTCGGTGGGGGACGACTACCTGCAGCAGCTGGATGCGCTGGCCAACCGGATCCACCAGGGTATCGTCACCGGGAATGTCACTGCGCAGCGGGTTGCAGCCTGGAAGGGTGAGATCGCCGCGATCAACGAGGCGGTAACCCCCGCCGCCATGGCGTTCAGCGATGCCCTGGGCGAAGGATCGCGCATGCTGTTGCGCCTGCTGCTGGTGGTCAACCTGGCCACGGCACTGTTTCTGATTGCGCTGGCCTGCCTGCGCACGCACAAGCTATTGGCGCAGCGTCAGGCCTTTGCCAGTGCCCTGCAGGTGGAGAAGGATCGGGCGCAGATCACCTTGCAGTCGATTGGCGATGGGGTGATCACCACCGATGTCGAGGGCTGTATCGCCTACATGAACCCTGCCGCCGAGCAGTTGACCCACTGGAGCGCCGGACAGGCCCAGGGCCTGCCGCTGGCGGCGCTGTTCAGCCTGCTGGACGACAACGCCGAAAAAGACAGCCTGTCCCTTACCGAGCGCATTCTGAGCGGTACCCTCAAGGGCGGCAGCGAGCACGCCAAGCTGATCCAGCGGCTGGACGGCAGCACGGTGTCGGTGGCCCTGGTGGGCTCGCCGATCATCAGTGACGGTCAGGTCAGTGGCATCGTGCTGGTGCTGCACGACATGACCCAGGAGCGCCAGTACATCGCCAACCTGTCGTGGCAGGCCACCCATGATGCCCTCACCGGGCTGGCCAACCGGCGCGAATTCGAATACCGGCTGGAGCTGGCGCTGGGCGACCTGGGCCGCCAGGCGGCGCGCCACACCCTGCTGTTTCTGGACCTGGATCAGTTCAAGCTGGTCAACGACACCTGTGGCCATGCGGCGGGCGACGAATTGCTTCGTCACATTTGCGCGGTGCTGCAGGCGGGCGTTCGCGAGGGCGATACGCTGGCGCGCCTGGGCGGCGACGAGTTCGGTATCCTGCTGGAGAACTGCCTGCCCGAGCAGGCCGAGCGCATTGCCGAGAATCTGCGCCAGACCGTGCAGAGCCTGCACTTCGTGTGGAAGGGGCGCCCGTTCATGACCACCGTGAGCGTGGGGCTGGTCCACCTGCAACTGGCACCCCATACGCTGGAGGCCTCGCTGCGTGCGGCCGACATGGCGTGCTACATGGCCAAGGAGAAGGGGCGCAACCGGGTGCAGGTGTACCACCCCGACGACACCGAGCTGTCCATGCGCTTTGGCGAGATGGCCTGGATCCAGCGCCTGCACATCGCCCTGGAGGAAGACCGCTTCTGCCTGTATGCCCAGGAAATCGCACCACTGGCGGCCGGTGAGTCGGATGCCGGTCATCTGGAAATACTGCTGCGCCTGCATGATGAGAGCGGGCGCATCATCCTGCCCGACAGCTTCATCCCGGCCGCCGAACGCTATGGGCTCATGACGGCCCTGGATCGCTGGGTGGTGAACAGAGTGTTCAAGGTGATTCGCCAGGCGCTGGATGAGGGGCGAAAGGGGCCATTGGCAATGTGCGCCATCAACCTGTCGGGCAGCAGCATCGGCGATGACAAGTTTCTGGATTATCTGCAGCGCCAGTTCGTCGAGTACGCCATACCGCCTGAAATGATCTGTTTCGAGATCACCGAAACCAGTGCGATTGCCAACCTGGGCAGCGCCATTCGTTTCATCAACGAATTGAAAGGGCTGGGTTGCCACTTTTCGCTGGACGACTTCTGCGCCGGGATGTCGTCGTTTGCCTACCTCAAACACCTGCCCGTGGACTTCCTGAAAATCGACGGGAGTTTCGTCAAGGACATGCTTGACGATCCGATTAACCGGGCTATGGTCGAAGTGATCAACCATATTGGCCACGTCATGGGCAAGCGCACCATTGCCGAGTTTGTCGAGACGCCCCTGATCGAGCAGGCGCTGCATGAAATTGGTGTCGATTACGCCCAGGGCTACCTGATCGAGCGGCCGCAGGTGTTCACCTGTGAAAGCTTGCAACGCCGGCGTATCCGTTCGCGACCCTTGCTGTTCAGGACGCCGGGGACGTTTCGCTGAGCGTTCACTTCAAATCACAAGGATGTAGGGATATGACAGTGATTGATGCATTTGAGCGAGTGGGTCCATTGATGGACGCGCAAAGTTACCCACTCTGGGCTCAGAAACTGATCGAGGATTGCAGTGCGAGCAAGCAGCGGGTGGTAGAGCATGAAATCTATCACCGCCTGCGCGACGGCAAGCTAAGCCAGCGCACCCTGCGCCAGTATCTGATCGGCGGCTGGCCGGTAGTCGAACAGTTTTCGGTGTACATGGCGCAGAACCTGGCCAAGACCAGTTTTGCCCGCCACCCGGGGGAAGACATGGCGCGTCGCTGGCTGATGCGCAATATCCGTGTCGAGCTCAACCATGCCGACTACTGGGTGCACTGGGCCCAGGCGCACGGGGTCAGCCTGGACGATCTGAACGAGCAGAACGTGCCGACCGAGTTGCAGGCGCTGAGTGACTGGTGCTGGCATACCTGTGCGGCCGATTCGCTGATCGTGGCCATGGCCGCGACCAACTATGCGATCGAAGGCGCGGTGGGGGAATGGTCGGCGCTGGTGTGTTCGACGGATACCTACGCCAACGGCTTTCCCGAAAGCGGGCGCAAACGCGCCATGAAATGGCTGAGGATGCACGCGCAGTATGACGACGAGCACCCTTGGGAGGCGTTGGAGATCATCTGCACGCTGGCGGGCAACAACCCACCACAGGCGCTGCAGACCCAGCTGCGTCGCGCGATCTGCAAGAGCTACGACTACATGTACCTGTTTCTGGAGCGCTGTCTGCAGCTGGAGCAGTCCCCACAGGCCGAGCCGGGCTCCACTGCCCGGTCGCGCTCGGCCCTGGTCGGTGCCTGAGGGCTACTGTGCGTTGAGCGCCTGGCCGTTGATGCCCTTGCTGTCCGGGCCCATCAGGTAGAGGTAGACCGGCATGATCTGCTCGGGCAGCGGGTTGTTCTCCGGTGCCTCGGCAGGGTAGGCCTGGGCGCGCATGCTGGTGCGTGTGGCGCCCGGGTTGACGCTGTTGGCGCGCACGGGGGCAACGTTCTCCAGCTCGTCGGCGAGGGTCTGCATCAGGCCTTCGGTGGCGAATTTCGATACGCCATAGGCACCCCAGTAGGCCCGGCCCTTGCGCCCGACGCTGCTGGAGGTGAACACCACCGAGGCATCCTCCGACAGCTTGAGCAGCGGCAGCAGGGTGCTGGTGAGCATGAACATGGCGTTGACGTTGATGTGCATGACGCGCATGAAGTTCTCGCCCGACAACTGCTCCAGCGGGGTACGCGGGCCGATGATGGAGGCGTTGTGCAGCAGCCCGTCGAGACGACCGAATTCGTTTTCCACCATCACTGCCAGCTCATCGTACTGATGGGGCAGGGCGGTTTCGAGGTTGAAGGGCACGACCACCGGTGCCGGATGGCCGGCTGCGGTGATCTGGTCGTGCACCTCGTTGAGGTTGGCTTCGGTCTTGCCCAGCAGCAGTACCGTGGCGCCATGGGCAGCGTAGGCCTTGGCAGCAGCGGCGCCGATGCCGCGACCGGCGCCGGTGACCAGGATGACCCGGCCGTTGAGCAGGCCGGGGCGGGCGGTGTAGTCGAACATGGGATTCCCTCGAGATCGTGGTGAGGCATTCGCCGGCACGGCCGGCTCCTACAAATCGATGCGGTGTTGCAGGAGCCGGCCGTGCCGGCGAAGCTTTTGGCGGGTGTCGGCGATCAGCAGCCGCACAGGGCGCTGTCGAGCACCTTGCGCAGGTCCAGCGGATGATCGACCACCACGTCCGCGCCCCAGTTGTTGGGGTTGTCCTCTGGATGAATATAGCCGTAGCGCACCGCTGCGGTGCGGGTGCCGGCGTCGCGGCCCGACTCGATGTCGCGCAGGTCGTCACCCACGAACAGCACGCTGGCCGGGTCCAGGTTCAGGGTCTTGCAGGCCAGGATCAGCGGCTCGGGGTCGGGCTTGCTGTTCTTCACGTGATCCGGACAGATCAGCAACGAAGATCGCTCGGCCAGGCCCAGCTGCTGCATGATCGGCTCGGCGAAGCGTACCGGCTTGTTGGTGACCACGCCCCACAGCAGGTTGCCTTTTTCGATGTCGGCCAGCAGCTCGGCCATGCCGTCGAACAGCTTGCTGTGCACCGCGCAATCCTTCTGGTAGCGCTCGAGGAATTCCAGGCGCAGCGCCTCGAACTCGGGGGCTTCGGGGCTCATCGCGAACGCGGCGGCGACCATGGCTCGGGCGCCACCGGAAATCACCTCGCGAATCCGTTCGTCGTCGATTGCCGGAAGGCTGCGGTCGGCCAGCATGGCCTGGCAGATGGCGATGAAATCCGGCGCCGTGTCGAGCAGGGTGCCGTCCATGTCGAAAAGTACTGCTCGCAAACGCATGCTCATTCCTCGCGCAGGGTCTGGATCATGTAGTTGACGTCGACGTCGCTGGCCAGTTTGTAGTGCTTGGTCAGCGGGTTGTAGGTCAGGCCGATGATGTCCTTGACGCTCAGGCCCGCTTCGCGGCTCCAGGCGCCCAGTTCGGACGGTCGGATGAATTTCTTGAAGTCATGGGTGCCGCGCGGCAGCAGCTTCATGATGTATTCCGCACCGATGATGGCGAACAGGTAGGCCTTGGGGTTGCGGTTGATGGTGGAGAAGAATACCTGGCCGCCGGGCTTGACCATGCGGTAGCAGGCGCGGATCACCGAGGAGGGGTCGGGTACGTGCTCGAGCATCTCCAGGCAGGTGACCACGTCGAACTGCTCGGGCATTTCCTCGGCCAGGGCTTCGGCGGTGATCTGCCGGTATTCCACCTCGACGCCGGACTCCAGCTGGTGCAGGCGGGCGACGGCCAGCGGCGCTTCACCCATGTCGATGCCGGTGACGGTGGCACCCCGCAGGGCCATGGCCTCGCTGAGAATGCCGCCGCCGCAACCGACGTCGAGCACTTTCTTGCCGGCCAGCTTGACCCGCTCGTCGACCCAGTTGACCCGCAGCGGATTGATGTCGTGCAGTGGCTTGAATTCGCTTTCGCGGTCCCACCAGCGGTGGGCCAGGGCTTCGAATTTGGCGATTTCGGCGTGGTCGACGTTGCTCATGGAACGGTCCTCAGAAACTTTGATAATTCGCTACAGGTCGGCAGCCGTGGCTGCCGACGGGTTATTCGTGCTGGCCGCCGATACGCTGGCCCCAGCCACAGGCGCTGGCATGCAGGGCCTGTTCGTCGAGCCGGGTGAGGCGGCGCTCATCGAGCAGTTGCCGGCCGGCCACCCAGACGTGTCTTGCGCAGTCCCGCCCGCTGGCATACACCAGTTGCGAGACCGGGGCGTAGATCGGCTGCTGGGCCAGGCCCGACAGATCGAATGCCACCAGGTCGGCAGCCTTGCCCAGCTCCAGCGAGCCGGTTACGGCCTCCAGGCCCAGGGCGCGGGCGCCGTTGAGGGTTGCCATGCGCAATGCGCGATGGGCATCCAGGGCGCTGGCCGAACCTGACACGGCCTTGGCCAGCAGGGCCGCGGTACGGGTTTCGCCCAGCAGGTCGAGGTCGTTGTTGCTGGCGGCGCCATCGGTGCCTATGGCTACGTTGACGCCAGCCTGCCACAGGCGTTCCACCGGGCAGAAGCCGCTGGCCAGCTTGAGGTTGGATTCAGGGCAGTGCACCACGCTGGTGTTGCTTTCTACCAGCAGGGCCAGGTCGTCGTCGCTGACCTGGGTCATGTGCACGGCCTGCAGGCGCGGGCCCAACAGGCCGATGCGTGCCAGGCGCGCCAATGGCCGCTCGCCGCACTGGTCGATGGACTGCTGCACCTCGAAGGCGGTCTCGTGCAGGTGCATGTGCACCGGCGCGTCCAGCTCTTCGGCGATCACCCGGACCTTTTCCAGGTTGGCGTCGCTGACCGTGTACGGTGCGTGCGGGCCCAGGGCCACGGTGATGCGCGGATGGTGGCGCAGGTCGCCGAACAGCTCCACGCCCAGGTGCAGGCCTTCGTCGAAGGTGCGGGCGCCGGGAATCGGGAAGTCCAGCAACGGCACTGCGATCTGCGCGCGCATGCCGCTGTCGTGCACGCATTCGCTGGCGATCTTGGGGAAGAAGTACATGTCCGAGAAGCAGGTGATGCCACCCTTGAGCTGTTCGGCAATGGCCAGGTTGGTGCCGTCACGCACGAAGGCTTCATCGACCCAGCGGGCTTCGGCGGGCCAGATGTGCTCCTGCAGCCAGGTCATCAGCGGCAGGTCGTCGGCCAGGCCGCGAAACAGCGTCATCGCGGCGTGGCCGTGGGCGTTGATCAGGCCGGGCGCGAGCAGGCAGCCGGGCAGCTCGCGCACCTCGGTGGCCTGCAGGCGCAGGGCGTCTTCGCGCGGGCCGATGAAGGCGATAAGGCCGTCGCGGATACCGATGCCGTGGCCCTTGAGTACCACCCCGGCCGGTTCGACGGGCACCAGCCACGAGGGCAGGAGCAACAGGTCGAGGGGAGGGGCAGGCTTGGGCATGTGCGAAAATCCCGGTATCGCGGAAGGTGGGGGCGAAGTATACCCGAGCGTCCGCGGCTGGGGCTCGTTATAATCGTGCGCTTTTGATGTCCGAATGACGGGGTGAGGCATGCGCGATCGACTGTTGGCTGCGGAGAAGGTGACGGCCATCGATTGGCGGGATGGTGCCCTGTATCTGCTCGACCAGCGTGCGCTGCCGTTCGAGCAGCGCTGGCTGGCGTATAACGACGCCGTCGGGGTGGCCGAGGCCATCCGCACCATGGTGGTGCGCGGCGCCCCGGCCATCGGCATCAGTGCGGCCTATGGCCTGGTGCTGGCGCTGCGCCAGCGCCTGGCGGATGGCGATGACTGGGAAATGGCTCTGGAAGAGGACTTCGAGCTGCTGGGCGAAGCCCGTCCCACAGCCGTCAACCTGTTCTGGGCACTGAACCGCATGCGCGAGCGGCTGTTGCGGATCAAGGCCGGGGATGACGTGCTGGCGATCATGCTGGCCGAAGCCGAGGCCATCCACGAAAGCGACCGTGAAGCCAACCTGACCATGGCCCAGCTGGGCGCCGAGCTGATTCGCAGGCACCAGGGCAGCGAGCAGGCCATCCTCACCCACTGCAATGCCGGCGCGCTGGCCACGGGCGGGTTCGGCACTGCGCTGGGGGTGATTCGCGCCGCGTACCTGGAAGGCATGGTGGAGCGGGTGTACGTGGCCGAGACCCGGCCCTGGCTGCAAGGGTCGCGGCTGACCGCCTGGGAGCTTGCCGGCGAAGGGGTGCCGGTGACCATTGGCGTCGATTCCGCCGCCGCGCACCTGATGAAGACCAAGGGCATCACCTGGGTGATCGTCGGCGCCGACCGCATCACTGCCAATGGCGACGTGGTGAGCAAGATCGGCACCTACCAGCTGGCGGTCAATGCCATGCACCATGGGGTTCGCTTCATGGTGGTGGCGCCCAGTTCGAGCATCGACCTCAACCTGACCAGTGGCGAGGAGGTGATGCTCGAGGAACGGGATGTCAGCGAGCTGCTGGAGGTGGGCGGCGAACGGGTCGGGGCCGGGGTAGAGGCCTTCAATCCGGTGTTCGATGTGACGCCGGCAGACCTGATCGACGTGATCGTGACCGAAAAGGGCATCGTCGAGCGTCCGGACGCGGCCAAGATGGCGCAGTTGATGTGCCGCAAGCGGTTGCATTGAGGTCCGCGCCGCGCCCTTTGCCGGCAAGCCGACCTCAGATCCGGCGGCGGTTTGCCATACTCCCAAGCCTATCGGGACTGTGGTAACATCCGACGGTTTCCAAGACCGCCTCCCGAGGCGGTCTTTACTGCGCAGATCCATGGCATAACTCGTTGATTTGTCGTAAGTCGCTGCCGGTCATCTGCTTGCAGCGGCGAGCTTCGTTCGTCCCATATGGATGTGACGAGGTTTCACCAGAAAAAGGAATCAGGCTTCTCATGGGCGAACTGGCCAAAGAAATCCTACCGGTCAATATCGAAGACGAACTGAGACAGTCCTACCTCGACTACGCGATGAGCGTCATTGTCGGGCGTGCACTGCCCGATGCGCGTGATGGCTTGAAGCCCGTGCATCGCCGCGTTCTGTTTGCGATGAGTGAACTGGGTAACGACTGGAACAAACCGTACAAGAAATCCGCCCGTGTGGTCGGTGACGTGATCGGTAAGTATCACCCCCACGGTGATACCGCGGTCTACGACACCATCGTCCGTATGGCCCAGCCGTTCTCGCTGCGCTACCTGCTGGTGGACGGCCAGGGCAACTTCGGTTCGGTGGACGGCGACAATGCCGCGGCCATGCGATACACCGAAGTGCGCATGACCAAGCTGGCGCACGAGCTGCTGGCAGACCTGCACAAGGAAACCGTCGACTGGGTGCCCAACTACGACGGCACCGAGCAGATTCCGGCGGTCATGCCGACCAAGATCCCGAACCTGCTGGTCAACGGCTCCAGCGGTATCGCCGTGGGCATGGCGACCAACATTCCGCCGCACAACCTCGGTGAAGTCATCGACGGTTGCCTGGCGCTGATCGACAACGCCGACATCACGGTCGATGAGCTGATGCAGTTCATCCCGGGGCCGGACTTCCCGACTGCCGCGATCATCAACGGTCGCCAGGGCATCATCGAGGCCTACCGTACCGGTCGCGGGCGCATCTACATGCGTGCCCGCTCGACGGTCGAGGACATCGACAAGGTCGGTGGCCGCCAGCAGATCGTGATCACCGAGCTGCCGTACCAGCTGAACAAGGCGCGGCTGATCGAGAAGATCGCCGAGCTGGTCAAGGAAAAGAAACTCGAGGGCATCACCGAGCTGCGCGACGAGTCCGACAAGGACGGCATGCGCATCGTCATCGAGCTGCGCCGTGGCGAAGTGCCGGAGGTGATCCTCAACAACCTCTATGCCCAGACCCAGCTGCAGGCCGTGTTCGGCATCAACATCGTGGCGCTGATCGACGGCCGTCCGCGGGTGCTGAACCTCAAGGACCTGCTCGAGGCGTTCGTGCGTCACCGCCGCGAGGTGGTCACCCGCCGTACCGTGTTCGAGCTGCGCAAGGCCCGTGAACGCGGTCATATCCTCGAGGGCCAGGCGGTCGCACTGTCCAACATCGACCCGGTCATCGCCCTGATCAAGGCTTCGCCGACGCCGTCCGAGGCCAAGGAAGCGCTGATCGGCACGCCGTGGGAGTCCAGCGCCGTGCAGGTGATGGTCGAGCGCGCCGGCGCCGATTCCTGCCGCCCGGAAACCCTCGACGAGCAGTACGGTCTGCGTGATGGCAAGTACTACCTTTCGCCCGAACAGGCCCAGGCCATCCTGGACCTGCGCCTGCACCGCCTGACCGGCCTGGAGCACGAGAAGCTGCTGGCCGAGTACCAGGAGATTCTCAAGCAGATCGGCGAGCTGATTCGCATCCTGAATAACGCCGAGCGCTTGATGGAAGTGATCCGCGAAGAGCTGGAGCTGATCCGCGCCGAATATGGCGACGTGCGCCGCACCGAGATTCTCGATGCTCGCCTGGACCTGACCCTGGGGGACATGATCCCGGAAGAAGACCGCGTGGTGACCATCTCCCACGGCGGCTACGCCAAGACCCAGCCGCTGGCGGCCTACCAGGCCCAGCGTCGTGGCGGCAAGGGCAAGTCGGCCACCGGCGTCAAGGACGAGGACTACATCTCGCACCTGCTGGTCGCCAACAGCCACACCACGCTGCTGCTGTTCTCCAGCAAGGGCAAGGTGTACTGGCTCAAGACCTACGAAATCCCCGAGGCGTCGCGTGCCGCACGTGGCCGTCCGCTGGTGAACCTGCTGCCGCTGGGCGAGGGCGAGGTCATCACCACCATGCTGCCGGTGGAGGAATACACCGAAGGCCACTTCATCTTCATGGCCACCGCCAACGGCACCGTGAAGAAGACCCCGCTGGAGCAGTTCAGTCGTCAGCGCAGTGTCGGCCTGATCGCGCTGGAGCTGGACGAAGGTGACATCCTGATTTCCGCCTCCATCACCGATGGTGAGCGCGAGGTCATGCTGTTCTCCGATGCCGGCAAGGTCACCCGCTTCAAGGAGTCCGACGTGCGTGCCATGGGGCGTACCGCCCGCGGTGTGCGCGGCATGCGCCTGGCCGAGGGGCAGAAGCTGATTTCGATGATCATCCCCGAAGAAGGCAGCCAGATCCTCACCGCTTCCGAGCGTGGTTTCGGCAAGCGTACCGCCATCGCCGAGTTCCCCGAGTACAAGCGTGGTGGCCAGGGCGTCATCGCCATGGTCAGCAACGATCGCAACGGCCGTCTGGTCGGTGCGGTACAGGTGCAGGAAGGCGAGGAGATCATGCTGATTTCCGACCAGGGCACCCTGGTGCGTACCCGTGTCGGCGAAGTCTCCAGCCTGGGCCGTAATACCCAGGGCGTGACGCTCATCAAGCTGGCCAGCGACGAGACCCTGGTGGGTCTGGAGCGAGTGCAGGAGCCGTCCGACGAGGAAGACGACGAAGACTTCGTGGCGGATGCCGAGGCTGACGTGGACGCCGGCGAAGGGTCGCCACTGGACGCTGCAGCTGACGAAGAGACGCCGCAGGAATAAATTGTAGTAGCGCAACCTATGGGAGCGGCTGTGGGGGCGGGCAGGCCCGCCACTGCGGTGTCTGCTCCCACAGACATCAAGAGCAGAGCGAGAGTGGATGTGAGCAAACGAGCCTTTAACTTCTGCGCAGGCCCTGCTGCGCTTCCTGAAGCTGTGCTGCAGCGTGCCCAGGCAGAAATGCTGAACTGGCGCGGCAAAGGCCTGTCGGTCATGGAGATGAGCCACCGTAGCGACGACTACGTGGCCATTGCCGAGAAGGCCGAGCAGGATCTGCGCGACCTGATGTCCATCCCCTCCAACTACAAGGTGCTGTTCCTGCAGGGCGGCGCCAGCCAGCAGTTTGCCGAGATCCCGTTGAACCTGCTGCCCGAGGGCGGTACGGCCGACTACATCGAGACCGGCATCTGGTCGAAAAAGGCGATCGAGGAAGCGCGTCGCTACGGCAACATCAATGTCGCCGCCAGCGCCAAGCCTTACGATTACCTGGCCATCCCGGGTCAGAACGAGTGGAACCTGACCAAGGACGCCGCCTACCTGCATTACGCCTCGAACGAGACCATCGGTGGTCTGGAGTTCGACTGGGTGCCGCAGACCGGTGACGTGCCGCTGGTGGTGGACATGTCCTCGGACATCCTCTCGCGTCCGGTCGACGTGTCGCAGTTCGGTCTGATCTACGCCGGTGCGCAGAAGAACATCGGCCCCAGCGGCCTGGTGGTGGTGATCGTGCGTGAAGACCTGCTGGGCCGTGCCCGCAGCAGCTGCCCGACCATGCTCGACTACAAGGTCGCGGCCGACAACGGCTCGATGTACAACACCCCGGCAACCTATTCCTGGTACCTCTCGGGCCTGGTGTTCGAGTGGCTCAAGGAGCAGGGCGGTGTCGCTGCCATGGAGCAGCGCAACCGCGCCAAGAAGGACCGCCTGTACGGCTTCATCGACAAGAGCGACTTCTATACCAACCCGATCAGCAGCAATGCCCGTTCCTGGATGAACGTGCCGTTCCGCCTGGCCGACGAACGCCTGGACAAGGCGTTCCTGGCGGGCGCCGACGAGCGTGGCCTGCTCAACCTCAAGGGCCACCGTTCGGTGGGCGGCATGCGCGCCTCGATCTACAACGCCCTGGGCCTGGATGCCGTGGAGGCACTGGTGGCCTACATGGGTGAATTCGAGAAGGAACACGCCTGATGTCCGAACAGGAACTCAAGGCCCTGCGCGTGCGCATCGACAGCCTCGACGAGAAGATCCTCGAGTTGATCAGCGACCGTGCGCGCTGCGCCCAGGAAGTCGCCCGGGTCAAGACCGCGACCCTGGCGGAAGGCGAGGTGCCGGTGTTCTACCGGCCCGAGCGCGAGGCGCAGGTGCTCAAGCGCGTGATGGAGCGCAACAAGGGCCCGCTGGGCAACGAGGAAATGGCCCGGCTGTTCCGTGAAATCATGTCGTCGTGCCTGGCGCTGGAGCAACCGCTCAAGGTCGCCTATCTGGGGCCTGAGGGCACCTTTACCCAGGCCGCGGCCATGAAGCACTTCGGCCATGCCGTGATCAGCAAGCCGATGGCGGCCATCGACGAGGTATTCCGCGAAGTGGTCGCCGGCGCGGTCAATTTCGGCGTGGTGCCTGTGGAAAACTCCACCGAAGGTGCGGTCAACCACACCCTGGACAGCTTCCTCGAGCACGACATGGTGATCTGCGGCGAAGTCGAACTGCGCATTCACCACCACCTGTTGGTGGGCGAGAATACCAAGACCGACAGCATCAGCCGTATCTACTCCCACGCCCAGTCGCTGGCCCAGTGCCGCAAGTGGCTGGATGCTCATTATCCGAACGTCGAGCGGGTGGCGGTATCGAGCAATGCCGAAGCTGCCAAGCGGGTCAAGGGCGAGTGGAATTCAGCGGCGATCGCCGGTGACATGGCGGCCGGCCTGTACGGTCTGACACGCCTGGCGGAGAAAATCGAAGACCGTCCGGACAATGCCACGCGCTTCCTGATGATCGGCAACCAGGAAGTGCCGCCGACCGGTGATGACAAGACCTCGATCATCGTTTCGATGAGCAACAAGCCGGGTGCGTTGCACGAACTGCTGGTGCCGTTCCACGAGAACGGCATCGACCTGACCCGCATCGAGACCCGTCCGTCGCGCAGCGGCAAGTGGACCTACGTGTTCTTCATCGACTTCGTCGGCCACCATCGTGACCCGTTGATCAAGGCGGTGCTGGAGCAGATCAGCCAGGAGGCGGTGGCCCTGAAGGTACTGGGCTCTTATCCGAAGGCGGTGCTCTGAGGTATGCCAATGCGTGATGTTCTGAACAGGGTCCTGCTCCGTGGTTGAAGTCGTAAAGCAAGGCGGGCCCGTCATTGGCCGGCTGGTGGTGGTGGGCCTGGGCCTGATTGGCGGCTCGTTCGCCAAGGGCCTGCGCGAAAGTGGCCTGTGCCGCGAGGTGGTCGGTGTCGACCTGGACCCGCAATCGCGCAAGCTGGCGGTCGAGCTGGGTGTGGTCGACCGTTGTGAAGAGGACCTGGCAGCGGCCTGTGTCGGGGCTGACATGATCCAGCTGGCGGTGCCGATCCTGGCCATGGAAAAGCTCCTGGCGCGCCTGGCGCAGCTTGACCTGGGTGCGGCGGTGCTGACTGATGTGGGCAGCGCCAAGGGCAACGTGGTGCGTGCTGCGCGCGAAGCCTTTGCCGAGAAACTGCCGCGTTTCGTACCTGGCCATCCGATCGCGGGCTCCGAGCAGAGTGGGGTGGAGGCCTCCAATGCCGCCCTGTTCCGTCGTCACAAGGTGATTCTCACGCCGCTGGCAGAAACCGACCCGGCCGCCCTGGCTCTGGTCGATCGCCTGTGGCGTGCACTGGATGCCGATGTCGAGCACATGCAGGTGGAGCGCCACGACGAAGTGCTGGCGGCAACCAGTCATCTGCCGCATCTGCTGGCTTTCGGCCTGGTCGATTCGCTGGCCAAGCGCAATGAAAACCTCGATATCTTCCGTTACGCTGCCGGTGGGTTCCGCGATTTCACAAGAATCGCCGGAAGCGACCCGGTCATGTGGCATGACATCTTCCTCGCCAATCGCGAGGCTGTCCTGCGCACACTGGATACATTTCGCAGCGACCTCGACGCCTTGCGCGACGCGGTCGATGCAGGGGATGGGCACCAGCTGCTGGGCGTTTTCACCCGCGCCCGGGTTGCCCGCGAGCATTTCAGTAAAATCCTGGCCCGTCGGGCCTATGTGGACGCTATGAACTCCAACGACCTGATTTTCCTGGCACAACCTGGTGGCCGCCTGTCCGGCCGTATTCGCGTACCAGGCGACAAATCGATTTCTCACCGCTCGATCATGCTCGGCTCCCTGGCCGAAGGCACCACCGAGGTGGAAGGCTTCCTCGAGGGTGAGGATGCGCTGGCGACCCTGCAGGCGTTCCGCGACATGGGCGTGGTCATCGAAGGCCCGCACCATGGTCGCGTGACCATTCACGGGGTGGGGCTCAATGGCCTCAAGCCGCCGCCTGGCCCGATCTACCTGGGCAACTCGGGTACCTCGATGCGCCTGCTGTCCGGCCTGCTGGCCGCGCAGCCGTTCGACACCGTGCTGACCGGCGATGCTTCGCTGTCCAAGCGCCCGATGAACCGTGTGGCCAACCCGCTGCGCGAAATGGGTGCGGTCATCGAGACCGCCGCCGAGGGCCGTCCGCCGATGACCATCCGCGGTGGCCATACGCTCAAGGCGCTGGATTACAAACTGCCGATGGCCAGTGCCCAGGTCAAATCCTGCCTGTTGCTGGCCGGCCTGTATGCCCAGGGCAAGACTACCGTCACCGAGCCTGCGCCTACCCGTGACCATACCGAGCGCATGCTGCGCGGTTTTGGCTACAGCGTGAGCGTCGATGGCCCTACCGCCTCGCTGGAGTCCGGTGGCAAGCTGACCGCCACCCATATCGAGGTGCCGGCCGATATCTCCTCCGCGGCCTTCTTCCTGGTCGCGGCCTCGATTGCCGAGGGTTCGGAGCTGGTACTGGAGCACGTCGGCATCAACCCGACCCGCACTGGTGTCATCGACATTCTGCAGCTGATGGGCGGCGACATCACCCTGGAAAACCAGCGTGAAGTCGGCGGCGAGCCGGTAGCCGACCTGCGAGTGCGCGGCGCCAGGCTCAAGGGTATCGAGATTCCGGAGCACCTGGTGCCCCTGGCGATCGACGAGTTCCCGGTGCTGTTCGTGGCTGCGGCCTGTGCCGAAGGGCGTACCGTGCTGCGCGGCGCCGAAGAGCTGCGGGTGAAGGAGTCGGATCGCATCCAGGTCATGGCCGACGGCCTGCTGGCGCTGGGCGTGAAGTGCGAACCTACCCCGGACGGCATCATCATCGACGGCGGCAGCATCGGTGGTGGCGAAGTGCATGGGCATGGCGACCACCGTATCTCCATGGCCTTCAGCGTCGCCTCGCTGCGCGCTTGCGCGCCGATTCGCATCCATGACTGTGCCAACGTCGCCACCTCGTTCCCCAACTTCCTCGCGCTGTGTGCCGAAGTCGGCATCCGCGTAGCTGAAGAGGGCAAGTCGTGAACGCGCTGGCACCGGTCATCACCATCGACGGGCCTAGCGGTTCTGGCAAGGGTACCGTTGCCGGCATGCTGGCCCGCGAGCTGGGCTGGAAGCTGCTGGATTCCGGGGCTCTGTACCGCCTCCTGGCATTCGCCGCCGGCAACCACGGTGTCGACCTGACCAATGAAGAACTGCTGGTCAAGCTGGCCGCCCATCTGGACGTGCAGTTCATCGCCGCCGAGCCGGGCAAGTTGCAGCAGATCATCCTCGAGGGGGATGATGTGAGCAATGTGATCCGTACCGAAACCGTGGGCGCTGGCGCATCGATGGTGGCTTCGCTGCCGGCGGTGCGTGATGCGCTGCTGCAGCGCCAGCGGGCGTTTCAGGAGTCTCCCGGTCTGATCGCCGATGGGCGCGACATGGGGACGGTGGTGTTTCCAGACGCGCCCTTGAAGATTTTTCTCACGGCCAGCGCCGAGGAGCGGGCGCGTCGTCGTTACTTGCAGTTGAAGGGCAAGGGCGATGATGTTAGTCTGTCGAGTCTGCTAGATGAGATACGTGCGCGTGATGAGCGTGACACCCAGCGCGCAGTGGCCCCGCTCAAGCCGGCGGCCGATGCAATCCAGCTGGATTCCACGGAATTGTCCATCGAACAGGTGTTGCAACGCATCAGAAGCGAGATCGCACTTCGCGATATCGCCTGATACAGGGCGGCATGCAGGGGCACCAGTCAACGTCCTGCAGGCTTTCCCTTTATATGAACGAAACCCACATTGTCTGGAATGTGGCTGATGGGCGTATGTCTCGCCCTAATCTACAGGAATTAAAATGAGCGAAAGCTTTGCAGAACTCTTTGAAGAAAGCCTGAAAACCCTCAACCTTCAACCAGGTGCGATCATCACCGGTATCGTTGTCGATATCGACGGTGACTGGGTTACTGTCCACGCCGGTCTGAAGTCCGAGGGCGTCATCCCGCTCGAGCAGTTCTACAACGAAGCTGGCGAGCTGACCATCAAGGTCGGTGACGAAGTTCACGTTGCGCTGGACGCGGTCGAAGACGGCTTTGGCGAAACCAAGCTGTCCCGTGAAAAAGCCAAGCGCGCCGAGTGCTGGATTGTTCTGGAAGCAGCTTTCGCCGCCGAAGAAGTGGTCAAGGGCGTTATCAACGGTAAGGTTAAAGGCGGCTTCACTGTCGACGTTAACGGTATCCGTGCGTTCCTGCCGGGCTCCCTGGTTGATGTCCGCCCAGTGCGCGACACCACCCACCTCGAAGGCAAAGAGCTGGAATTCAAGGTCATCAAGCTGGACCAGAAGCGCAACAACGTTGTCGTTTCCCGTCGCAGTGTCCTGGAAGCCGAAAACAGCGCCGAGCGCGAAGCTCTGCTGGAATCGCTGCAGGAAGGCCAGCAAGTCAAAGGTATCGTCAAGAACCTCACCGACTACGGCGCATTCGTTGACCTGGGCGGCGTTGATGGCCTGCTGCACATCACCGACATGGCCTGGAAGCGTATCAAGCACCCGTCGGAAATCGTCAACGTTGGCGACGAGATCGACGTCAAGGTACTGAAGTACGATCGTGAGCGTAACCGCGTTTCGCTGGGCCTGAAGCAACTGGGCGAAGACCCATGGGTTGCTATCAAGGCACGTTACCCAGAAAGCACCCGCGTCATGGCGCGCGTCACCAACCTGACCGACTACGGCTGCTTCGCAGAGCTGGAAGAAGGCGTGGAAGGCCTGGTACACGTTTCCGAAATGGACTGGACCAACAAGAACATCCACCCTTCGAAAGTCGTACAAGTCGGCGACGAAGTGGAAGTCATGGTTCTGGACATCGACGAAGAGCGTCGGCGTATCTCCCTGGGCATCAAGCAGTGCAAGTCGAACCCATGGGAAGACTTCTCTGGCCAGTTCAACAAGGGCGACAAGATCTCCGGCACCATCAAGTCGATCACCGATTTCGGTATCTTCATTGGTCTGGACGGCGGCATCGACGGTCTGGTTCACCTGTCCGACATCTCCTGGAACGAAGTGGGCGAAGAAGCCGTACGTCGCTTCAAGAAGGGCGACGAACTGGACACCGTCATCCTGTCGGTTGACCCAGAGCGCGAGCGTATCTCCCTGGGTATCAAGCAACTGGAAGACGATCCGTTCTCCAACTACGTTGCTGTCAACGACAAAGGCGCTATCGTAAAAGGTATCGTTAAAGAAGTTGACGCCAAGGGCGCTATCATCACCCTGGCCGACGATATCGAAGCCACTCTGAAAGCTTCCGAAATCAGCCGTGACCGCGTTGAAGACGCGCGTAACGTCCTGAAGGAAGGCGAAGAAGTTGAAGCCAAGATCATCAGCGTTGACCGCAAGAGCCGCGTAATCAACCTCTCCATCAAGTCGAAAGACGATGCTGAAGAGAAAGAAGCAATCCAGAGCCTGAAAGCCGCTCCGGAAGCTGCCGCCGATACCACCATGGCTGCACT
The DNA here is from genome assembly GCF_024261405.1 of Pseudomonas sp. FBF18. Taxonomy (NCBI): domain Bacteria; kingdom Pseudomonadati; phylum Pseudomonadota; class Gammaproteobacteria; order Pseudomonadales; family Pseudomonadaceae; genus Pseudomonas; species Pseudomonas sp. FBF18. The sequence continues at coordinate 643,820 of NZ_QKRS01000001.1, forward strand.
GCTGCGCGAAGCAATGGCCAAACAGAACTGAGTTCTGCTTGATCATTAAAAAGGGCGACTTCGGTCGCCCTTTTTTGTGCCTGCGATTCATGCCTGTTTGCCGATGAGTCTGCAGGGGGGGCCATGCCTTCCTGTGTTCCGCCAGGGCGGATTCGTCCACGTCAGGGCGAAGCAAATGCGCCAATCCCTTGCCCCGCCTCACCTGCGGGCAGCGGCACTCACTTGTCACCCTTGTGTGCAAATCTTGAAAATTTTATTAAGTCAAGAACCACCCTGTTCAAATCAGCTAGGGCGTGCTACAAACAGAGTAAGCAATGATCTAGCTGCTTGATAAAGAAGGGAAAAATATGACGAAGTCGGAGCTGATCGAACGTATTGTCACCCATCAAGGGCTGCTTTCATCGAAGGATGTGGAGCTGGCCATCAAGACCATGCTTGAGCAGATGTCCCAGTGCCTGGCTACAGGGGATCGAATCGAGATCCGCGGCTTTGGCAGCTTCTCGCTGCATTACCGGGCGCCGCGCCTGGGTCGTAACCCGAAGACGGGGCAGTCGGTGAGTCTGGACGGCAAGTTCGTGCCGCATTTCAAGCCCGGTAAAGAGTTGCGTGATCGGGTCAACGATGAGGAGGAGGGCGCATGATGGCCGCTGAGCAAGGAGCAAGTCATGCGTAACCTCAAGCGTGTAGTGCTGGCGCTGGTGGTGCTGGCCGTTGCGGCGGTGGTGCTGCTGTTTGTGCTGGAGAACCAGCAGTCGGTGGCATTGGTGCTGTTTGGGTGGGCTGCGCCGGCGTTGCCGTTGTCGGTTGTGGTGCTGGTAGCCCTGGTGGGTGGGTTGCTGGTTGGGCCGGTGATGGGGGCATATGTTGCAGTGCGTGCCAGAAGTCGTGCCCGGCGTATGAGTCGGTAACGCAGCTCATCTGGCTGTAAAATGCAGAATCTTCCTACAGCTATTGAGCGAAGATGCCACGTGGCGGCGGCGATCTTTTATGGGGTAATGGCGCTCCATTGAATACCCTGGAATGGGCCGCGCATGTTTTACTCTCGATTCCTCATCACCGCGCTATCTATGGCGTTTCAGCCTATTATCAAGCCCTCCTTCCTCTCTGTTTCTCCTCTCTTTTGGTTTGCGCATCGGTATCCGCGGGATGGCCGCTCGGGCCCGCTGTCTACCTCGCATTCATCTGGCGATTGATCATGCTTTCAACCGTCATGCTGCAGCAGATTATGCATGGCACATGCTGAGCTCGATGCCGGCTACGTACTGCCCTAAGTATTGCCATTGTGCATCGGCATGTGAGCCAGGTGGTTGAAAGTAGTGTTGTGGCTTTTGCTTTTGCGCTGGGAACTTATCTGAATGTTGACTTATCAGATACCTCTGCATCGGTGCCGCATGCGCGTAAAGAAAATGTCGTCGACACCAGGCAGGATGTCAAAAACGTCACTAAGCTATGATTTATTAAAGAATTATATGTAAATGACATCATTTTGCTATCTGCCGTTTTACTGACCTTCCAATCTTAAATGGTTGGTTTCAAAAGAAAATGGACCCAGGGAACCAAAAAATAAATGTCCAACGACCGTGAACGAGTGATCAGAGATGATGAAATTGATCTTGTGGAGCTGATGGCTCGATTGTGGCGGCATAGGCTATTGGTTCTCGTGACGACACTTCTGGTGGGGGCAATTGCTGTGGCATACAGCATGCTTGTAACTCCGATCTACGAAGCTAAGGTATTTGTGCAGCCTCCCACTCAAAATGATATTGCTCATTTCAACTATGGTCGCGGTGGTAGTTCGGGATTGATTATGCTGTCAGTAAAAGACATCTCCGATGTGTACTCGCGTGCGTTGCAGTCCGAGTCATTACGACGTGAATTTTTTGAGTCGAATTACCTGCCTTGGTCGGCTCAGCGAGAGGGCGCGCGCTCCCTAGATGATCTTTACAACCAGATGAGCAAGGTGCTGGTGCTAGAGCTTGTGAATCCCGACTCGCCAGGTCGTTACTCTATTGCCGTCAAGCTATCCGATCCGCACTTGGCTGCACAGTGGGCGATGCGCTATGTGCAAATGGCAGGAGAGCGCGCGAAGAGCGAGGTGCTCAAGGATGTGAAGGCTGACGCTATGGTCAAGGCAAATAACCTTGAGCGGCAGATTGCCTTGGCGCGCGAGACTGGGGTGCACAAGCGAGAGGACCGAATCGCGCAACTCAAGGAGGCGCTGGTTATCGCCAAGTCCATTGGGTTGGTAAGACCGCCGATCATCAGCGGAGATATCGCCAAGGAGCTGTCCGCAAATATGGACGGGGCGCTGACCTATATGCGTGGAAGCGAGGCGCTGGAGGCGGAAATCAGTAATTTGGAGCGGCGGAGCTCGGACGATCCTTTTATCTCTAAATTGCGTGAGCAACAGGCTGATTTCGAGTTCTATCAGTCGTTGACGGTCGATCCGGCCACTGTAGAGGTCTATCGGCAGGATGGAGGGGTCGAGTCGCCTGATATGCCAGTCAATCCGAAGAAGGCGTTGATCATATTGCTGGGTGTTTTGGTTGGTCTATTCTTGGGGGCGATCTTGGCGCTGTTGAAGCATGTATGGTTGAGCAATCACGGCGTACGTTCTTGGATGAAGGGTGCCTGACACGTCCAGTATGGAGCGCGGCGCGATTAGGTGGCACAATGCATGCAAATGATGCGGCAGTGTGCCCTGTGGCTCTATTCGGCGAGTTCGCCGATAGTGTATAGGTGCTTGTCTGTCAGACACGGTACGTATATTTCAGCCAGAGCAGGTTTAAATGTGACAAGTGTTTCCCGTATACCCCCGGTCATCACACAAGGTGAATTTGATTTTCTGGCGACCGCCCAGGTGGTTTGGCAGCAGAAAAAATTGATCGTCGCTTCCTCGCTGATGTTCGCTGCGCTGGGGGCCATCTACGCTTTTACAGCCACGCCAGAGTACGAAACCAGTGCAGCGCTGCGTTCTGTTCCACTGAATGATCTGGATGCATTGAATCGTTCAGGTGTCTACTCGCTGTCGCCGGATGAGGCGCTGATGCGGGTTGCCTCTGCTCTGGACTCCTATGAGGTCCGCCTTGGCTTCTATCAGGCCAATCCGCAGTTGCAAGAACAGTTTGTTGCGGCCTACGGTGCGCCAGCGCACGCTTTCGAGAGGTTTAACCGCGATTTGCAGATGAAGGTGCAGACGGACGTTCAGAAGCCTGCCGCGTTCTCCACAAGTGTAAGTATGCAGATGCGCTACCCGCAGGGCATCAATGGCCCTGACGCGCTCAACGGACTGATTGAATACGCAATTGATAACGAGCGCCGACACATTTCTGACGACCTAAAGGTTATCGTCAGCAATCGGCTGGCTGAAGTAGATGCGAAGCTAGCTGCTGCACGCAGTAACTATGATGCTACGAAGCAGGGGCGAATCGCCGAGTTGCTAGAGGCTGATCGTCTGAAGCGCGCGCAGTTGCAGGATGAGTTGAAGGCGTTGCGTGCCCAGCTCAAGCTGCTGAGGGAGGACCGTATTGCCCAGTTGAATGAGGCCATCACAATAGCGCGTTCCCTGGGTTTGAAGAGGCCTTCAACGCCTTCTTCCATGGCCAATAGCGATTCCTCCGGTACGATAAATCGAACCGAGGTCACCAACCAGCAGATCCCTCTGTACTTCATGGGTGTAGATGCACTGGAGGCGGAGCGCCAGGTAATGCGCCGTCGTGAGTCGGACGATTTTTCCGATCCCAAGGTTGCACAGATTCGCAAGCAGCTCTTGGTGCTCGCCAATAATCGCGAGGTCGAAGTATTGCGCAAGCGCGATAATGATGAGCTGTTTCTGAAAGGAATCGAGTCTCTGCGTGCCGAGCGAGTGCGACTTGAGGGTATGGGAGCGGACGCTAGCAGCATGCGATTGGTAAGCATTGATCAGCCTGCGGTGGTACCAGTGGCGCCAGTGCAACCGAAAAAGTTGATAGTGATATTGATGGGCTTGGTAGTAGGTGGCGTCTTCGGCATTTTTCTGGCGATTATGCGAAATGTGCTTGTCGTGCGTCGCCTTCATCTTTCACAAGAGGTTTCAATGGCGGTGCCTGTGGTCGCCAAGACGCAGGCGCCTTCGTTGCCTGAGAGTGGTCGGTAGGTCGTAGATGGTCTCTAAGCTCGAGTGCGCAGGCTCCATCGCGGCATTTTGCCTGCTCGGCTTCGGTGGGGTTCTTCTAGCGAAAACCCCATGGTGGAAGTAATCGCTCTTGCGTTAGGAAGTTCCAGATATTGGGTGTCGTGCGCAATAGGTGATGCATCGAGGGTGGTCTGATAAGCGATGTGATCCATTTGGGTGAATGTTTCCTTGGTTGGGATGAGTCTGGTCGATAGTTGTTTTAACTGGACAGTTACTCAGGCAATCATCGCTACTGGGCGGGGTATAGGGTCTGTTTATCCAAGGCTCCTATTGCTCTCGCGTAAGCCCTCTACCGCTCCGTGGGGTAGGTTGACAGAGCGGGGCAATGGAGAAGCGTTCTGTCTTTGTGTATAGTGGTTCGAAAATTTTGTGCTGCATAAAGCTCGCTTTTGATGCTTTGTGCAGCGTTGGTGCTGGAGCCGCGGCAGCAGGGCTATTGGTGAGCCTTGCATGGCGACATGGCCCTGGACGTCCCGGCCGCTGAGCCCTCTCGAGCAAGCAGGGGCGACGGGTCGCATGGGGTGCCGATCAGGCCGCATCTTACGATCAGTTGAGTCGCTGCGCCAAGGTCCCTTGGCGAGCTTCTTCGATGGTACATTCATATCTTTGTCGCCCCTGAGCAAGTGTCAGGGAAAGAGACTTTAAGGGTTTAACGATGACTACAGTTTTGGTGACCGGCGCTGACGGATTTATCGGCTCGCATTTGACCGAGTTGCTGGTGCGTGAAGGTTATAAGGTTAAGGCGCTTTCCCAATATAACTCATTCAACTATTGGGGCTGGCTTGAAGACGTTGACTGTCTTTCGCAGATTGAGGTGCTTAACGGCGACGTGAGGGATCCTCACTATTGCAAGCACATTACAAAAGATGTGGATATTGTCTTTCACCTAGCGGCACTCATTGCCATTCCATACTCGTATGTTGCCCCTGACAGCTACGTGGATACCAATGTCAAGGGGACCCTGAACATCTGCCAGGCTGCGCTGGAGAACGGCGTCAAGCGCATCATTCACACGTCCACAAGCGAAGTGTACGGTACCGCACAGTATGTGCCGATCGATGAGAAGCATCCGCTTCAGGCACAATCGCCTTACAGTGCGTCAAAAATTGGTGCCGATGCGATGGCGATGAGCTTTTTCAATGCCTTTGATCTGCCGTTGACCATCGCTCGTCCGTTCAATACCTATGGCCCTCGCCAGTCTGCTCGGGCAGTTATTCCGACCATCATCAGTCAGATCGCCGCCGGCCAGAAGCAGATCAAGCTGGGCGACGTAACCCCTACTCGCGACTTCAACTATGTTGCTGATACTTGCCGAGGATTCCTTGAGCTTGCGCGCTGCGAGCGTGCGATCGGTGAAACCGTCAACATCGGTTCGAATTTCGAGATTTCCGTTGGTGACACCCTCAGCCTGATCCGTGAGCTGATGGGCAGTGACGTCGAGTTTCTGACGGACGATCAGCGCATTCGTCCAGAAAAGTCCGAGGTTTTCCGTCTGTGGTGTGACAACTCCAAGATTCATGGTTTGACCGGATTCAAGCCTGAGTACTCCATTCGCCAAGGTCTGGAAAAGACGGTGGAATGGTTCTCGCAGCCACAGAATCTGGCCAAATACAAAGCCAATATCTATAACGTTTGAGGTTCGGTATGTTCGACTCGCTTGTCAGGTTTGTACGCGAACAATATCGCACCAATGAATTCATACCGTTGCACGCGCCGGTATTTGGGGGCAACGAGCAGCAGTATGTGGCCGATACAATCACGTCTACGTTTGTCTCCAGCGTAGGTGCCTTTGTTGATCGCTTCGAACGTGACATGCAGAGCTACACAGGAAGCCCGCGGGCAGTTGCAACCGTCAATGGAACCGCTGCGCTGCACATTGCGTTGTTGCTCGCGGGTGTCAAACCCGGTGAGCTGGTGATTACCCAGTCGCTGACGTTTGTGGCTACCTGCAATGCCATCGCCTATTGTGGGGCACAGCCGGTGTTTGTGGATGTGGACCGTGAAACTCTGGGCCTTTCTCCATCGGCGCTCGCGGTGTGGCTCGAGGCCGAGGCGTTCATCGATGCCGACGGCCAGTGCCGTCTGAAAAAGGATGAACGAGTCATCAGGGCCTGCTTGCCGATGCACACCTTCGGTCATCCGGTGGCCCTGGATGAGTTGGTCGATGTGTGTCGTCGCTGGGGGCTTGCATTGGTCGAAGATGCTGCCGAATCGCTGGGCAGCACCTACAAGGGGCAGCATACCGGCACCTTCGGTCTGATCGGCACCCTGAGCTTCAACGGTAACAAGGTCATCACTACCGGTGGTGGCGGCATGCTGTTGGCAGGCGAGGCTCTCGGGAATAAGGCCAAACACTTGACCACAACCGCCAAGCAGCCACATCCCTACGAGTACGTGCATGATGAGGTGGGTTACAACTATCGCTTGCCGAATATCAACGCGGCTTTGGGTTGTGCTCAGCTCGAGCAACTCGATGCATTCCTAGAAGCCAAGCGCGCTTTGGCGATGCGCTACGCTGATGAACTGGCCGGTAGCGACTTGCAATTTGTGCTCGAGCCCGAGGGCTGTCGTTCCAATTACTGGTTGAATGCGGTTGTCTGCCAGGATCTGGAGCAGCGGGATGCGCTGCTCAAGGCCACCAATGACAGCGGTGTGATGACGCGCCCTATATGGCGCCTGATGAATCATCTGCCGGCTTACCGCGAGTGCATCTCCGGGGATTTGAGCAATGCCCAGTGGCTTGAGGCCAGGGTGGTGAACCTGCCCAGCAGCGTGCCCGCCGGTGGAGCTTCATGAGTCGGCGCATCGCCGTATTCACCGGTACCAGGGCAGAGTACGGCCTTCTGTATTGGCTGATGAAGGAGATCCAGGCCAGTTCGTCGCTGGAACTGCAGGTTATTGTTAGTTGCATGCACCTGTCTCCGGAGTTTGGTAATACCTGGCAGCAGATTAAAGACGATGGTTTCGTCATCGACGCCAAGGTCGAAATGCTGCTGTCATCCAACACCGATGTCGGTACGGTCAAGTCTATGGGCCTGGGTACGCTGGGTTTTGCTGATGCGCTTGATCGACTGCGGCCTGACATCCTAGTGGTGTTGGGCGACAGGTTTGAGGCACTAAGTATCGTTCAGGCTGCCTTGATCATGCGAATTCCGATCGCCCATCTGCATGGTGGTGAGGTTACCGAAGGGGCCTATGATGACGCGATTCGGCACGCTATAAGCAAGATGGCCTATCTGCATTTCGTCGCGGCGCACCCCTATCGTCAACGCGTCATCCAGATGGGCGAAGCGCCAGAGCGTGTGTTCAATGTAGGGGCTGTGGGTCTGGATCATATCAAGCGCACGCCCGTTCTGTCCGAGCCTGAGCTGGCAGAGACGTTGTCGTTTGATTTCAACTCGCCGTTTCTGCTGGTGACCTATCATCCGGTAACGCTTCTGAAAGAAGACCCTGCCTCCAGTTTCGCTGCGCTACTGGGAGCACTGGACGAATTTTCCGATTACGGTGTAGTGCTCACCTATCCCAACGCCGATAATGGCGGACGGGATCTCATTCCCATGATTGAAGATTATGCGGCTTCCAATCCCGGTCGTGTACTGGCGATCCCGTCGCTGGGTTTTCGCCGTTATCTCAGTGTGGTGGGCAAGGCCGCAGCGGTTGTGGGCAACTCGTCCAGTGGGCTCATTGAGGTGCCGTCCTTCGGTGTGCCGACCGTGAATATCGGTGCGCGCCAGCAAGGTCGTCTGTGTGCAGAGTCCGTCGTCCACTGTCTACCGGAAAAAGCGTGTATTGTCGCCGCCCTTGAAACGGCTTTGAGTCAACCTTTTTCAGCCGCTTGCAAGCAAGTTGAAAACCCTTATGGACAAGGCGATGCTGCCAAGCAGATCGTGCAGATCCTCGAAACTTGTGACGTCTCAGGTCACAAGTCATTTCATGATTTGAGTTGACGTATGAAAAAATTAAACGAGGAAGGCGTATACGTTATTGCCGAGGCCGGCGTTAACCACAATGGGCAGCGCGATCTGGCTTTTCAATTGGTCGAGTTGGCCGCGCGCGCAGGCGCGGACGCGGTAAAGTTTCAGACCTTCGATGCTCGGAAGCTGGCGTCGGCCACTGCACCCAAGGCGCTTTATCAGCAGAAGACCACCGATGCTGCTGAAAGTCAGTTAGCCATGCTTCAAAAATTGGAATTGCCCAGAGCTTGGCATGCGGACCTGCAGGCGCATGCGAAGGCCAAGGGAATCGAGTTCATCAGTACCGCTTTCGATGGGGACAGTCTCGAATTTCTGTGTACGCTGGACATACCGTTCTTCAAGATACCATCCGGTGAGCTGACCAATGGCCCGCTGCTGTGGCAGTTTGCGCGTACGGGCAAACCACTGATTCTTTCCACTGGTATGGCGACATTGAGTGAGGTGGAGCAGGGGCTGGCTATCATCGCGCACGCTTTGGCCAATGATCAGGAGCCTCTGGGCATGGATCAGGTTTGGCGTTGCTGGAGCAAAGCCCAGGCGCGGGAGCGTCTGAAGGGGCATGTGACCTTGCTTCACTGCACCTCGCAGTATCCAACGCCGCTTACGGAAGTGAACCTGCGGGCGATGGATACCCTGCAACACGCCTTTGGTCTAGAGGTCGGTTACTCTGATCATACTCAGGGCTTGTTGATTCCGCTGGCAGCTGTCGCCCGCGGCGCGAAAGTGATTGAAAAACACTTCACCTTGGACCGAACGATGTCTGGCCCGGATCACAAGGCTTCTCTGGAGCCGACCGAGCTCGCCGAGATGGTTGCGCAGATCCGCGGTCTGGAGCAAGCGCTGGGCTCGTCCTCAAAGTCACCGCAACCCAGTGAATGGGATACACGTAATGCCGCACGTCAGCAAGTGGTGGTTACGCGAGATATCGTAGCCGGTGAGCGATTTGCTCGTACTGACCTGGCTACCGCGCGTTGTGGTGGGGGGCTGCCGGCTACTGCCTTGTGGGGAATGGTCGGTATAGCGGCTTCGCGCGACTATCGAGCCGGCGAGGCAGTTGAATGATGACGGCGCTGATGGATGGCACATCGTGTCCGGTGCTTCTGCTCGGGGCAGGTGGGCATGCCAAAGTGCTGTTGTCTTTGCTGCGCGCGGTGGGGGTCGACGTACTTGGTGTTTGTGATCCCGCTCTTGCTGCGGCTTCTATTGCGTCCTGGCGTGGCGTGAATGTCCTGGGTGGGGATGAGGTGCTCGAACAGTTTGATGTTGAGCAAGTCGGACTGGTCAACGGCATCGGTCAGGTACTGGGTTCGTCACTTCGCCGGGATATTTTTTTTAAGTTGACCGCACGAGGCTTTCACTTTCCGTCGCTCGTTCATCCCTCTGCCTGGGTTGACCCGAGTGTGAAGTTGGGCGACGGGGTACAGGTCATGGCGGGTGCAATTATCCAGGCCGATACTGCGATTGGTGTTAACTCGATTATAAATACCGGGGTCAGAATTGATCACGACTGTATACTTGGCAGCCATGTTCACTTGGCCCCATCCGCAGTGCTGTGTGGAGGTGTCAGCGTGGCAAGTGAGTCCTTCATCGGAGCCGGCTCCGTGACCATACAAGGCGTATCGATAGGTCAGTGCGGTATCGTCGGAGCGGGTGCTACCTTGGTAAAAGACCTACCCGCAGGTCATGTGGTAACGAGTGCGTCAGTACGAATCCATGAATCGAAATATGTGAGTCGGCCAGAAAAAACATGAAACCACTAGATCAGCAACTCTGGCGCAAAGTGTTGCTTGCCCAGGGCTCGAGTATTCAGCAGGCGATCAGCAACCTGGATGCTTCCGGGTTGCAAATCGCGCTCGTCGTTTGTCCGCAAGGTCGCTTGCAAGGGAGTGTCACCGACGGTGATGTCAGGCGCGGCTTGCTGCGTGGGCTTGAACTCGGCAGCCCTGTGGAGCAGATCATGGCGCTCAATCCGTTGGTTGTTCCGCCTGAGATGGCGCGCGATATGGTTCTGCACCTGATGCACGCCAACAAGGTCCATCAACTACCGATCATAGATGCAGAACGTCGCGTTGTGGGCTTGCACCTGTGGGATGAAGTGCTGGAACCTGCTGAACGCGAAAACACAATGGTGATCATGGCCGGTGGCTTGGGCAAGCGATTGCTGCCACTCACTGAAGACTGTCCCAAACCTATGTTGCCGGTAGGCGGCAGGCCCATGCTCGAGTTGATCATCGAGCGCGCGAAGGCAGATGGTTTCGTCAATTTCATTGTGTCTGTGCATTACCTCGGGCATATGATCGAGGACTATTTTGGAGATGGCCACAAGTGGGGGGTGAAGATCACTTACCTTCATGAGGACTCACCTCTTGGCACTGCGGGCGCTATCAGTTTGTTGTCGCCGCGCCCAACCCTGCCGTTCCTTGTAACGAATGGCGATGTATTGAGTGATATACGCTACGGTGAAATTCTTGATTTCCACCTAAGACATGGAGCGTTGGCAACAATGGCAGTTAGGCTTCATGAGTGGCAGAACCCATTCGGGGTGATTCGTACGGAGGGCATCAAAATCGTTGGTTTTGATGAAAAGCCTATCTATAAAACTCATGTGAATGCCGGTATCTACGTCTTGGACCCTGCAGCACTTGACGAGTTGGTTGTGGGCGGTCAATGCGACATGCCTACGCTGTTCGAGCGTGTCCAGCAGAAGGGCGAAAGTACGATTGCATACCCGATGCACGAGCCTTGGCTTGATGTGGGGCGTCCTGACGACCTGCAACTGGCTCGTAATAAGTATCCTGTCTAGTTGTTGATTTTTCTCTTGGAGAGTTACGTTGAAGATTTCCCCTAACGCGTCTTTTGATCTATCGAAGTTTTCTCTGCCCAAAGGCGAGCTTGAGGTTTTTTACGGCCTGCCGCGGGATGTCAAGTTTTGCAAAATCTGCAACATGTCCAACCAGCAGCCGATGTCGAGCAACGAGTACGCGCATAGCCATAGCTCAACCAAGACAACACTGAGCTTTGACGAAAATGGCGTGTGCCATGCCTGTAACTTCAACAAGCTCAAGGAAACAGGTGAAATCGACTGGGCCGAACGCGAGCGCGAGCTTGTGGAACTGTGCAATCAGTACCGCAAGAACGACGGCTCCTACGACTGCATCGTGGGCGGTAGCGGTGGCAAGGACAGCGCGATGCAGTCCCACCTGTTGAAGTACAAGTACGGTATGAATCCACTGACCGTGACCTGGTCCCCGCACCTGTACACCGATATCGGCTGGAAGAACTTTCAGAATTGGTTGCACGTTGGTGGGTTTGACAACTTCCTGTACACGCCCAACGGTAAGATCCATCGTTTGCTGACCCGCAATGCGACGATCAACCTGCTACACCCGTTCCAGCCGTTCATCCTCGGCCAGAAGACATTTGTGGCTAAAATGGCCGCCAAGTTTAATATTCCACTGATTTTTTACGGGGAAATGCCGGGTGAGTACGGTGAGAAGATTTCTCACAAGACCTCCAGCTATGCCGCGAAAGATCAGAAAGTTGAAAGTGAAGGTTTCTCGCTCGACTACCTGGGCGACAAGGACATTCGCGATGTATACCTGGGTGGCAAAGCCATTGGTGAATACCTTGACGACGGCGTGCCTATGGTCGACCTTGCCAGCTATCTGCCAATGGCGCCCGACGTACTCGAGAAGAAAGGTATCGACTTCAAGTACCTGGGGTACTACACCAAGTGGGTCCCTCAGGAAGCCTACTACTACGCGGTGGAACACACCGGTTTCGAGGCCAATCCGGTACGTACCGAAGGCACCTACTCCAAATACAACAGCCTCGATGACAAGGTTGATGGTTTCTTCTATTTCACACGCTGGATCAAGTTCGGTGTCGGCCGCACGATGATGGATTCCGCCCAAGAGATTCGTAATCATCACATCGACAAGGACGAAGCAATCGCGCTGATGCAGCGTTATGAGGGTGAATACCCTTCACGCTATGAAAAAGAGTTTCTAGATTACATCAGCATGACGCGTGAAGAGTTCTTGGCAACCTGCGACAAGTTCCGCTCGCCGCACCTTTGGCATGTTGTCGATGGCGAGTGGAAACTTCGCTACACCCCTTGGGCTCCGCAGGGCAACGCTTAATGAGTAACACCCGCCTTATTGCTCGACTCGATGTAAAGGGCAAGGACCTGATCAAGGGTATTCACCTCGAAGGGTTACGCAAAATCGGTGTGCCTAACGATTTTGCCATACGCTATTACGAGCAGGGTATCGATGAACTTATCTACATGGATTGCGTTGCGAGCCTTTATGGGCGCAACAGCCTGAGCGAGTTGATCGAGAACACGGCAAGAAACGTGTTCATTCCCCTTACTGTCGGTGGTGGCGTACGGTCGGTGGATGACGTTGCGCATCTGCTGCGTTGTGGCGCCGACAAGGTGGCGGTCAATACCGCCGCGGTTGCCAGGCCGGGATTGATTACCGAGATCGCCCGCCGTTTCGGCAGCCAGTGCATGGTACTTTCGGTCGAGGCCAAAAGCGTGGGTATGCAGCGTTGGGAAGTATTTACCGATAACGGCCGCGAATCCACTGGCAAGGATCTATTGGAGTGGGTGCGTGAAGCTGCCCGGCTCGGTGCTGGCGAAGTGCTGTTGACTTCCGTGGACCGTGAAGGGACACGCAAGGGGTTCGACCTTGAACTGGTCACGGCTGTTACCGAGGCTGTGGACATTCCCGTGATCGCCAGTGGCGGCATGGGCAGCTCCGCGCATGCGATCAGTGTGGTAGGGGCGGGGGCGGACGCCGTGGCTATGGCTGACATCCTGCATTACCAACGTGCTTGCATCGCTGATATTCGGCGTGACGTTTCTGCTGCTGGTGTACGGGTGCGGTCCTATGAGTGAAGTTGTTACGGTTATTGATTATGGCGTTGGCAACCTGTTCAGTGTCCGACGGGCGCTCGAGCATTGCGGCGCTACGGTCAACGTGGTGTCTGATCCAGACAGGTTAAAAGACTCCACCAAAGTCCTGCTACCTGGTGTGGGTGCCTTTGCTGATGCCATGGGCAACCTGGCTGCCAATGGCATGCACCAGGCGATTATCGAGTTCGCAAGCTCCGGGCGGCCGCTGATGGGTATCTGCCTGGGCATGCAATTGTTGCTCGATAGCAGCTGCGAGCATGGTCACTCCTTTGGGCTGGGTTTGATTCCAGGGGCGGTCGAGCCTATCCCTACCCTCGACAGCAATGGGCAGCGCTCGAAGGTGCCGCATATCGGCTGGTCCAGCCTCACATTCCCGTCAGGCCGAACGAGCTGGGAGCAAACCCCATTGGCATCGGTCAATCCTGAAAGCAGTGCGGTTTACTTCGTCCATTCGTACATGGCTGTTCCTACCGATCCTTCCCACCGGATTGCCAATTGCCAGCATGACGATACTTTCGTTGCTGCTGTGATAGGCCACAATAATGTGTGGGGCGCACAGTTCCATCCCGAAAAGAGTGGCAAGGTAGGTCTTTCTATCCTTTCCAGCTTTGTGGCAATGCAATGAAGATTCTTGCAGTAGTACCGGCCAGAGGCGGCTCGAAGCGGTTGCCCGGAAAGAATATCAAGTTGCTGGGTGGGCGGCCGTTAATTGGCTGGACTATCGAGGCTGCGTTGCAAAGCGACGCGACCTGTGCAGTGCTGGTTTCGACCGATGATGCTCAGATCGGCGCTGTTGCGCAGGCCTTCGGCGCAAGCGTGCCGGGATTGAGGCCTGCGCACCTGGCCACGGATACAGCGACGAGTGTCGACGTTGTACTGCATGCTCTCGACGTATATGAGTCAGATCATGGTCAGGTAGATGGAGTGTTGCTATTGCAGCCTACATCTCCGTTTCGCACTGCAGAGTCGATACGCCGAGCGGTCGCACTGTTCCGGGAAGATGTCTCTCGCCCGCTGGTCAGTGTGTGTGCCGCCAGCACGCACCCCGCCTGGTGCTTCAGGCTCGAAGGCGATTCCATGGAGCCTTTTCTGGGGTGGGAAAATCTCTCCAGGAGGTCCCAGGACCTTGAGCCTGCTTGGACGCTCAGCGGTTCGATCTACCTGATTGCCCCCGATGTGCTACGTGAGCACAGGCGTTTCGTGCTGCCCGGCACGGTGCCGATGATGGTTTACGACAACCTCGAGTCAATTGATATCGATACCCCTGAAGACTGGAGCGCGGCGCTGCTGGCCTTGGAGAGCCTGTCATCGACGGAGCCAGTGGGCGCGCGAGGGGATTGAGTTGGTTTGGGCATGCTGGATTTATGCTCAATCAAGGCAGGCACGCAGCGCTGCTGTCTGAGCTGTGGGTGCGTTTTTGCGCCATGGGCTGTTCAAGCAGTCTGACCGCAGCAGTGTGCAAGCAGATGGTCTTGCCCAACACGTTACAAAGTATTCGAAGGTGATATGGAACAGTTACGAGCCTCACTGTTGGCGCTGCCGAGGCGCCGCAAGCGCCTGCTTCAAATGCTTGTGGATGTACTGGTGGTGTGGGTTGCGCTTTGGCTGGCGTTCATCGTCCGGCTGGGTATTGATGAGTACGTTGCGCCGATCAAGGCGCACCTGTGGCTGTTTGCATGCGCCCCGATCGTGACCATCCCCCTGTTTGTCTACTTTGGCATGTATCGGGCGGTGATGCGCTATTTCGGCAATGACGCATTGGTCGCAATCTTCAAGGCCGTCAGCCTCTCTGCATTGGTGCTGGGGGTGATTGTTTACTGGTACAGCGATCACACACGCATCGTGCCGCGCTCGATCATTTTCAATTACTGGTGGCTGAGCCTGGTAATGGTGGGCGGATTGCGCCTGGCCGTTCGCCAGTATTTTCTTGGTGACTGGTTTGCCGCCACGCAACATGTGCCTTTTACCAATCGCAACGGTGGTCTGCCCAAGGTAGCCGTCTACGGAGCAGGCGCCGCAGGCAATCAATTGATTGCCGCTTTGCGCATGGGCAAGCTGATGCGACCTGTGGCCTTTATCGACGACGATGCAAGTATTGCCGATCGGGTGATCTCTGGATTGACGGTCTATACACCTGACAATATCGAGAAAATGATCGAGGTAACCGGTGTAGAGGAGGTGCTGCTTGCTATTCCTTCCGCGACACGTGCTCGCCGACGTGAAATCCTGGGCTTCCTCGAGGGGCTTTCGCTGCATGTGCGCAGCGTTCCCGGCTTCATGGACTTGGCCAGCGGCCGGGTAAAAGTCGAAGATCTGCAGGAAGTGGATATTGCCGACCTGCTGGGCCGAGATGCCGTACCAGCACAGGATGACCTGCTTGAACGTTGCGTCAGCGCAAAGGTAGTCATGGTCACGGGGGCCGGAGGGTCGATTGGATCGGAGCTGTGTCGGCAGATCCTGATGCTCAGGCCCAAGGTGCTGATTCTGTTCGAGCATAGCGAGTTCAATCTGTACAGCATCCTCTCGGAGCTGGAGCAGCGTGTATCGCGAGGTTCGCTATCCACGCGGTTGCTGCCCATTCTTGGTAGCGTACGAAACCCGGTGCAGTTGCTCGACGTAATGAAGGCCTGGCATGTCGAGACGGTTTATCATGCGGCTGCTTACAAGCATGTGCCGATGGTTGAGCACAATGTGTCGGAAGGGCTGCTGAACAACGTAATCGGTACGTTGTATACCGCTCAAGCAGCATTGCAGGCGCAGGTTGCCAACTTCGTTCTGATTTCAACTGACAAGGCAGTACGCCCCACCAATGTCATGGGCAGCAGCAAGCGGTTGGCCGAAATGACGTTACAGGCGCTGAGTCGCGAGCTGGCGCCAGTCTTGTTCGAAGACAGCAGCAATGTGTCGCATGTCAACAAGACGCGTTTCACTATGGTGCGTTTCGGCAATGTGCTTGGCTCTTCGGGTTCGGTAATTCCGTTGTTCTACAGGCAAATCCAATCCGGTGGCCCGTTGACGGTCACTCACCCCAAGATCACGCGTTACTTCATGACCATCCCGGAAGCTGCACAGCTTGTTATCCAGGCAGGCTCAATGGGGCGGGGCGGGGATGTGTTCGTGCTGGACATGGGGGAGCCGGTGAAGATCGTCGAGTTGGCAGAAAAAATGATTCACCTCTCAGGCCTGAGCATCAAATCCGATGGTAATCCTCGCGGAGATATCGCTATCGAGTTCACCGGACTGCGCCCTGGGGAAAAGCTGTACGAAGAACTGCTTATAGGCGATGAGGTGGTCTCTACCCGCCACCCGATGATCATGAGTGCTCAGGAGGACCATCTGCCGTGGGACGAGCTTAAGGAGCGCCTAAGTGTATTGTTGGCCGCTCTTGCCGAGGATGATTACACGCGAGTTCGTCAGCTGTTGCGCGAAACGGTAAGCGGTTACACGCCCGATGGTGAAATCGTCGACTGGATTCACCAGCAGCGCCGTCTGGAGCCGTGAACCTGTAGCCAGGCGCTTATCATCCCCTGGGCTGCAACATGAGATAGGCAGCTTCAGCCTTTTATGCGTAGTTGCACGGCGCTCAAAGCCCCATCGGGGAACGAGCAGCCGGTATCGACATAGACGACATTGCCCAGTTCCGTTATCCCCGGTACGGTCGAGTGCCCTACATACAGACGCTCGACTCCGCTGATCGGGGTCGGGTCCTGTCGAGTTATCCTGGTCCTTGAATACATGGCTTGCTGGTATGCCGCAAGGCGCGTGGGGGTGTGCTCGGAGCACAGCAGTGCCACAGCGCTGTTCCAGTCCAGTTGGTCTTCCCAGCCGGGCAGCTCGGCGTGAATCACGCCGATTTTTCGTTGATTACCCACTGCAACTTCAATGGCCATGGGCAGTTTAGCGAGTGCATCGATCACAATCTGCTGGCGCTTTGCGTCAAGCTGATAGAACCATGCGCCGCCATTTCGCGCATGTCTGGCGGCGTCGCCCGTGCCTGCTGCGTGATCGAGAACCATCTGTTCGTGATTCCCTCGCACCGCATGGAACCAGGGATGCTTCAGCCAATCCACGGCCTGTTCGGAAAAAGGGCCGCGATCAATGAGATCCCCGGTACAGAACACTCGATCGAGGCTGGGATTGAAGCGATGGCGCAACAGTAGCGCCTCGAGCTGCTCGAAGTGCCCATGGATGTCGCCTACGATGAAATCGCGCCCTGCGTTGTTGAGGTCAAATGAACGCAGGTGCGCACTGGTGGAGGTGTGGTGCAATTCGGTACTCGGGTGAAGGTTATCTGGCCTGCCATGCACTGATAGCAGGCATTTTAGATGCGAGGCCTGGTTGGTGACGAAACCGGGCCGAAGAAAAAACGACGCTCCTTGCGGCCCACGTCCAGGTGCTTGCTCTGCTTGTACACCTGTTCGAAACGGTTTGGGTCAACACCAGCGTATGCGGCAAGGGCTGATTCGACCAAGGCGTCATAGGCCGCTTCGGTGATGTACCTGTAAACCTCGCGTCTGTAGAAGAATCCGAATTGGAATCCAAGAGTTTCGCTAAGACACTCAGTGTTTTGCGCAAAGCAGTTCTCTAGATCGATCGCGTAGGTCGGGGCTATCCCATCGTTGCTAATCATTACATTCGCCGCCCACAGGTCCATATGATAGATGCCGTTGCTGTTGAGCGAAAACAACAACTCAAAGGACGCTTCTATCACTCGGTGGATTTCTTCAGGCTTTGACTGCATCCACTGGAAACCATCCGTGTAGCCCTGCAGCATCTCGGTAATGATAAAGAAATCTTTCACCAGGCCTAGCCTGGATTTGGTGTAGCCATAGCCCACCACGGCTGGGACGCGCGCGCCGCGGCGATGCGCCTCCGAAGTGTTGAGCAGTTCTTCGATCGGCCAATCGTACATGCCGCAGCGTTTGCGCGCACCGCGGGCAAAGCGGAATTTTTTTGGGAAGGTCTCGAGTACTTGACGTTTGGCGAACAGAGAGCCAGCGCTGCCGGCAATCGGGGCGCTTGTGCGTTTCGCCAGATCGTTCAGGCTGAGCAGTTGCTCGAAAGCCTGGGCTACCACCGAATTGAACGGCACCTTCAGGTGGAAGGTTGAGCGCTGATGTTTAAAGGTAAATGGGTAACCATCCAGCAGGCTCTTGCTATCGTCAAGCACCAGTACTACACCCTGTGGCAAATTGCTATTAGGTCGCCGAAATGTAACATTTCCTACAGATTTTTACATATTTTTCACATCTTGTTTTAATCGATTTGCTATTGACTCTGGATGTGCGAGCAACCACCCGCTAGGTTTTACAGGCAGCCAAGGAATCGCTGCCTTAGCAAGCTCACACACCAAGGAGTGCCACCGTTATGCGCAATACCTTTCTTGTTTCTCTGCTGCTCGCGCTGCTCAGCGCGTTCTCGCTGCCGTCGTTTGCGGCGGCCACCAAGGCCGCGGGCGACTTGCCAGTCACTACAGTCAGCGCAGCGCTCGCCTCAACCACCGTCAACCTGAACACTGCCGATGCGGCGACACTGCAGTCGTCGCTTGCAGGTATCGGCAAGGCCAAGGCTGAAGCGATCGTGGCCTACCGCGAAGCCAACGGCGCGTTCGAGTCAGTGGATGAGTTGCTGGAGGTGAAGGGGATCGGCCAGGCGCTGATCGAGCGCAACCGGGACAAACTGGCGGTCAAGTGACCTGAGGAGGGGCGGGTCGAGCAATGCTCGATCCGTTTTTATCATCAAATGGCATGGGCCCATCGCCGGCAATGCCGGCGCCTGCAGAAGGCGGGGAAGCGCCACGCTTATCGGTCTTGCGCGTCCTTGGCATCGGCTTCGGCATTGCGCTCATGCACGCGCTTGAGTTGCTCTTCGGTCAAGGGCAGCTTCTTCGCCGTATCACGCAACATCATCAAGCCACCGACAATCGAGCCGATGGCAACCAGCAAGATCAACCAGGCATACCAGGGCATGAGCTTCTCCTTATCGACGGCGAATGGCGCCGCCTCTGTGATGTTGGACTCGACACGAGCGTCGATGGTTCAAGTATAAGAGGCCCACCACCTGGGGGCGAATTCGCGATCACCGGCCCCCATTGGCACTGCGCATCGGCTACAATGCGCGCCGATTTCGACTTGCCCAGAGAGCCTGCCCATGTCCGCCTGTCAGACGCCTATCATCGTCGCCCTGGATTTCCCTACCCGTGACGCCGCCCTGAAACTGGCCGATCAGCTGGACCCCGCGCTGTGTCGGGTCAAGGTCGGCAAGGAGCTGTTCACCAGCAGTGCGTCGGGCATCGTTGAAACCCTGTGTGAAAAGGGCTTCGAAGTGTTCCTGGACCTCAAGTTCCACGATATCCCCAACACCACCGCCATGGCCGTGAAGGCCGCAGCCGAAATGGGCGTGTGGATGGTCAACGTGCACTGCTCTGGCGGCCTGCGCATGATGGCAGCCTGTCGCGACGTGCTGGACCAGCGCAGCGGGCCACAGCCGCTGTTGATCGGTGTGACCGTGCTGACCAGCATGGAGCGTGAAGACCTCGCCGGTATTGGCCTGGACATCGAGCCGCAGGAGCAGGTGCTGCGACTGGCCGCCCTGGCCGAGAAGGCCGGCATGGACGGCCTGGTGTGCTCTGCCCTGGAAGCCCCGGCCCTGAAGGCCGCGCACCCGTCGTTGCAGCTGGTGACTCCGGGCATTCGTCCTGCCGGCAGCGCCCTGGACGATCAGCGTCGTATCCTTACCCCGCGCCAGGCGCTGGACGCCGGCTCCGACTACCTGGTAATCGGTCGCCCGATCAGTCAGGCGGCTGACCCTGCTCAAGCGCTGGCTGCAGTGGTAGCCGAAATTCGCGGCTAAGCGACCCGGTTTTTCGCCAGCAAGGCTGGCTCCTACAAGGAGGAGCCGGCCTTGCTGGCGAAGGCGTTCCCCTTATACCTTCAACACCAGCTTGCCAAAGTTTTCCCCGCTGAACAGCTTCAGCAGCGCTTCGGGAAAGGTCTCCAGCCCCTCGACAACATCCTCCTTGCTCTTGAGCTTGCCGCTGGCCAGCCAGCCGGCAATTTCGTTGCCTGCGGTGCCGTACTTGGCCACATGGTCCATCACTACGAAACCTTCCATGCGCGCGCGGTTTACCAGCAGCGACAGGTAGTTGGCCGGGCCCTTGACCGCCTGCTTGTTGTTGTACTGGCTGATGGCACCACAGATCACCACCCGCGCCTTGAAATTCAGGCGACTGAGCACTGCATCGAGGATGTCCCCGCCGACGTTGTCGAAGTACACATCCACCCCTTTTGGGCACTCGCGCTTGAGTCCCTCCAGTACGTCTTCGGCCTTGTAGTCGATAACCCCGTCAAAGCCCAGTTCATCGACCAGGTAGCGGCATTTCTGCTCGCCGCCGGCAATCCCGACCACACGACAGCCCTTGAGCTTGGCGATCTGCCCGGCAATGCTGCCGACCGCTCCCGCTGCACCCGAGATCACCACGGTTTCGCCCGTCTTGGGCTCACCCACTTCCAGCAGGGCAAAGTAGGCCGTCATTCCCGTCATGCCCAGGGCGGAGAGATAACGTGGCAACGGTACCAGCCTAGGGTCGACCTTATGCAGGCCCTTGGGCTCGCCAATGAAGTAATCCTGTACACCAAGGGCTCCGCTCACCGTATCACCCACGGCATAGTCAGGATGCCTGGACGCCACCACTTCACCGACACCCAGTGCGCGCATGACCTCGCCGATACCTACAGGCGCAATGTAGGACTTGCCCTCGTTCATCCACCCGCGCATGGCCGGGTCCAGCGACAGGTACAGGTTCTTCACCACTACCTGTCCCTCGACAGGCTCGCTCACAGGCACGGTTTCAAAGGTAAAGTCATCACGTGTCACTGCCCCGGTGGGGCGCTTGGCAAGCAGGAATCGGCGGTTGGTCCTGTCGGTCATGGCAAGGTTCTCTCTGGAAGGCAAACCCTGTTGATAGGCCTGCATCGGCAAATCGGCAAGGTCCAGCCTTGTGGCGAATGGTGATTGATCCATCTGGATGATTGAGCCTAGCAGCTAAAATCACCCGGTTCGATGGTGTGTTCACTGCGTGCCTGATGATGCTGCCCAGGAGCCACCGCCGATGACTAGACTCCCGCCATTGTCCTCACTACGTTGCGGGAGTTATCGATGAGCATGACTTTTTCCGGCCAGGTTGCCCTGGTCACCGGGGCCGGCGCCGGCATCGGCCGGGCCACGGCGCTGGCATTCGCCGCACAAGGCCTGAAGGTCGTGGTGGCAGACCTGGACGTCGCCGGTGGCGAACACACGGTCGGGTTGATTCAGGCCGCCGGCGGCCAGGCACTGTTCGTACCTTGCAACGTTACCCGCGAGCAGGACGTGCAGCAGTTGATGGCGCGCACTGTCGAGGCATACGGTCGTCTGGACTACGCCTTCAACAATGCCGGTATAGAAATCGAGCAGGGGCGCCTGGCCGACGGCAGCGAAGCCGAATTCGATGCGATCATGGGCGTCAACGTCAAGGGCGTGTGGCTGTGCATGAAGCACCAGTTGCCGCTGATGCTCGCCCAGGGCGGCGGTGCGATCGTCAACACCGCATCGGTCGCCGGCCTGGGGGCTGCGCCCAAGATGAGCATCTACAGCGCATCCAAGCATGCCGTGATCGGGCTCACCAAGTCGGCCGCCATCGAGTACGCCAAGAAACTGATCCGGGTGAATGCGGTGTGCCCGGCGGTGATCGACACCGACATGTTCCGCCGTGCCTACGAGGCCGATCCACGCAAGGCTGAATACGCCGCCGCCATGCACCCGGTCGGCCGCGTGGGCAAGGTCGAGGAAGTCGCTGCAGCGGTCCTGTACCTGTGCAGCGACGGTGCGGCATTCACCACTGGCCAGGCTCTGGCAATCGATGGTGGTGCCACCGCTATCTAGCGGGTGGGGCAGGGGAGGGCCAGGCCCTCCCGTGTCGATCAGGCAGCCTTGCGCCAGTTCAGGATCATCAGCGTCAGTACCCCCGCCACAATCCCCCAGAACGCCGAGCCGATCGAGAACAGGGTAAAGCCCGAGGCCGTGACCATGAATGTGATCAAGGCCGCCTCGCGCTCCCTGGCCTCGCTCATCGCCACCGTCAGGCCGTTCATGATCGAGCCGAACAGCGCCAGTGCGGCAATCGACAGCACCAGCTCCTTGGGCAACGCGGCGAACAGCGCCGCCAGGGTGGCGCCGAACACGCCGGCAATGCCATAGAAAATCCCGCACCAGACCGCCGCGGTGTACCGCTTGCTCGGGTCTTCATGGGCATGCGGCCCGGTACAGATCGCGGCGCTGATGGCCGCCAGGTTGATGCCGTGCGAGCCGAACGGGGCCAGCAGCAGCGAGGCCAGGCCCGTCACTGAAATCAGCGGCGAGGCAGGTACCTGGTACCCGTCCGCACGCAGCACCGCCACACCCGGCATGTTCTGTGAAGTCATCGCCACCACGAACAGCGGGATGCCGATGCTGATGGTCGCGGCCAGCGAGAACGACGGCGTGGTCCATACCGGTGTCGCCACCTCCAGGTGGAAGCCGCTGAAATCCAGCAACCCCATCACTGCGGCGATCGCGGTGCCCACCACCAGCGCGGTCAGTACCGCATAGCGCGGCGACAGCCGCTTGATCAGCAGATAGCTGAAGAACATCCCCAGTACCAGGGCGGTCCGATGCTGGGCGGCAACAAAGATCTCGCTGCCGATCTTGAACAGAATGCCGGCCAGCAGGGCCGCGGCCAGCGATGCCGGAATGCGCCGGACCAGGCGTTCGAAACTGCCTGTGAGCCCGCAGATCACCACCAGTAAGGCGCAGGTGATGTAGGCGCCGATTGCCTCGCCATAGCTCACGCCGCCCAGGCTGGTGATCAGCAAGGCTGCGCCGGGGGTCGACCAGGCGACCGTGATGGGCGTGCGATATCGCAGTGAAAGGCCAATGCTGCATACCGCCATGCCGATCGACAGCGCCCAGATCCACGAGGAAATCTGCGCGGTGGTCAGGCCGGCCGCCTGGCCCGCCTGGAACATCAGCACCAGCGAGCTGGTATAGCCCGTGAGCATGGCAATGAAACCGGCGACCACCGCCGAGGGGGAGGTGTCGGCCAGCGGACGCATTGGCGCAGAGGTGGCGTCAGGCATGCAGTAATCCTTGTGCGGGTGTAAGCGGGTTTTTCAGACTACGCTGCGATAGGGCGAGTTTTGCCATACAGCAACCATTGCATTTAACCGTACAGTCGCCAACTATGGACGGCGGTTTCGTTTCAGCTTTGGAGAGGGGGGAACAATGTACAAGGTCTACGGGGATTACCAGTCGGGCAACTGCTACAAGGTCAAGCTGATGTTGCACTTGCTTGATATTCCGTACACATGGTGTCCCGTGAACATCCTCAATGGCGAGACCGAGCGCCCTGAGTTTCTGGTCAAGAACCCTAACGGCAAAGTGCCGGTGCTGGAGTTGGAGGACGGCAGTTATCTGTGGGAGTCCAACGCCATTCTGAACTACCTCGCCGAAGGTAGCCTGTTCCTGCCGAGTGAGCCGCGTTTACGTACGCAAGTGCTGCAGTGGCAGTTCTTCGAGCAGTACAGCCATGAGCCCTACATTGCCGTGGCACGTTTCATCCAGTTCTATCTGGGCATGCCCGAAGATCGTGTCGATGAATACAAGTCGTTGCAGAAGGGCGGGCACAAGGCGCTGAAGGTGATGGAGAAACAGTTGCAGGAAACACCTTACCTGGTCGGTGACCAGTACTCGATTGCCGATGTGGCGTTGTATGCCTACACCCATGTGGCCCACGAAGCCGGCTTCCTGCTGAATGATTACCCGAAGATTCGCGCCTGGCTGGAACGCGTGGCCTCGCATCCGCGGCATGTGCCCATGATCGATTGATGGTGTTTTGCCGGCAGGGAGCAGCCCTGCCGGCCAAGCGCTGTCAGACCGCCGAGAACCGCTGGTTCAGGTAGTCGATGATCACCTTGGACTCGTACATCCAGGTGGTCTTGCCGTCTTCCTCGATGCGCAGGCACGGCACCTTGATCTTGCCGCCTTGCTCCAGCAGGGCCTGGCGATCCTGTTCGTTGTTCTTCGCGTCACGCAGTGCCACCGGCACGTTCAGGCGGTGCAGTGTACGGCGGGTCTTCACGCAGAAGGGGCAAGCGTGAAACTGATACAGGCTCAGCCCCTTGGCCTGCTGCTCGACATTCGCCTGGGCGGCCGCATCACGCTTGAGCTTGCTCGGGCGGCTGACCCAGTCGAGGAAGACGATCAGTTGGCCAAGGCCAACCCGCAGTGCTTTGACGATCATGGCAACTCCTCACAATGAAAAAAGCCGACCTGGGCAGGTCGGCTCGCAGAACCTCGGCCGATTACTTGATCAGGCTGAGGAACTCGCTGCGGGTGGCAGCATTGTCGCGGAAGGCGCCGAGCATCACCGAGGTGATCATCGACGAATTCTGTTTTTCCACACCGCGCATCATCATGCACATGTGCTTGGCTTCGATCACCACGGCCACGCCCAGCGCGCCGGTCACCTGCTGAACTGCCTCGGCGATCTCGCGGCTGAGGTTTTCCTGGATCTGCAGGCGGCGAGCGTACATGTCGACGATGCGCGCCACCTTGGACAGGCCCAGCACCTTGCCGCTCGGGATATAGGCGACATGCGCCTTGCCAATGAACGGCAGCATGTGGTGTTCGCACAGCGAGTACAGCTCGATGTCCTTGACCAGGACCATTTCGCTGTTGTCGGAGCTGAACAAGGCGCCGTTGGTCACCTCTTCCAGGGTTTGGTCGTAGCCGCGGCAAAGGTACTTCATGGCCTTCGCAGCCCGCTTGGGCGTATCGAGCAGGCCCTCGCGGGAAACATCCTCGCCGAGTTGGCCGAGAATCGCGGTGTAGTGCTGTTCCAGGGACATGGATCTACCTGTGGGATTTATCGCAAAAGCGAAGGGTACGGCGGCTGTGACGGCGCTGCAAGCGCGGCGTTACTCGTCACGCCCTTCGAGCATGGTCCGCTTGAGCATGACATACACCGCGCCGGTGCCGCCGTGACGCGCCTGGCACGAGGTAAAACCCAGTACCTGGGCATGCTGGCGCAGCCAGGTGTTGACGTGGCTCTTGATCATCGGACGCTTGCCATCGAGCCGCACCGCCTTGCCGTGGGTGACTCGCACGCAGCGCACCTCGAAGCGCGTGGCCTCTGCCAGGAATGCCCAGAGGGTTTCGCGGGCTTTCTCCACGGTCATGCCGTGCAGGTCCAGGCTGCCTTCGAAACCGATCTGGCCAAGCTTGAGCTTGCGCATCTGGCTTTCCTGCACGCCATCGCGGCTCCAGTGCAGGTCGTCTTCCGGGCCCACGTCGATGACGAACTGATCGGACAGGCCGTCGATCACCGTCTGGTCGCTGCGCACGGTCGCGGCCTGGCGCAGGCTGGCCAGCTGCTTGCGGTCGGCCTTGGGTTTGCCGGTGTCGGCGCGATCATGCCGGATCGGCTTGACGCCATGCATCTGGCTCTTGAACAGGGAAAAATCGTCGTCTTGCATGTAAGCCTCCGCCTGGGCGGCGCAGTTTACGCGACTCCCCACAGGGTTGCAGTCAATCGTGTTTCTTCATCAGGTGCGGCGACAGGTTAAGCCCCCTGGCACGGCGCAGGCGCAGCCGGCTGCGGCGCCAGGACCAGACGCCCAGGTACAGCGACAGCAAGCCCAGGCCCAGCACCACGGCAGCGCCGGGGCGGTTGTTGTTGAGCTCGCCCAGCGCCTCGGCATGGCCCAGCAGGCCAGCGACGCCGGCCATGGTCAGGAGCACGCCGAGTATCGCCAGCAGTGCCGAGAACGCCGTGGCCAGGCGTGCGCCCCAATTGCGTTGTTCGCGGGGACGCAGGCGCCTGGCGTCGAAACTGGATAACTTCATTCCGACTTTCCTCAAAGGGTATCCGGGGTTGGACCCGAACGCCCCAGAGTGGTTCCACTTGCCTGTCGGGTGGTCAGATCAGGCTGTTGACGGGTGCGACACAGGCAAAGTTGTCGGCCATGATCGCCATTTCGCTCTGCTGGATCTGTGCGGCCGGGATCACGCCGTCCTTGAACGGCAGGTCGCGGGTGGCGCAGCCGTCTTCGACCAGGGTGCAGCGATAGCCGTAGTCCTTGGCGCGGCGCACGGTGGTGCTGACGCTGGAGTGGCTCATGAAGCCGCACACGATCAGGTCCAGGTGGCCGTACTTCTGCAGCGTCTCGTGCAGGGTGGTGTTCTTGAAGGCGTTGGGCATGCGTTTTTCGATGACGACTTCATCGCCCTGCGGCTCCAGGCCCGGGATCCACTCGCCGCGCGAGCCCTGTGGGTCGAACAGGCCACCCACGGTGCCCAGGTGGCGCACATGCACCACGGGCCGGCCGGCCTTGCGTGCAGCCTCGAGCAGTTTGCCGATGTTGGCCACCGCTTCGTCCATGCCCGACAGCGCCAGGGGCCCGCTCAGGTACTCCTTTTGCGCATCGATAATCACCAGGCTGGCGTTGCTCAGCTTGGCCGGCGGATAACCGCGACCGCTGAGGTGGAACATCGTCGTTGGAACGGACATCAGGGGCTCCTTTGGATAGGGCTTTTCACCTATTGTCCCCTGCTTGGCGACTTATGTGAATGGCTTAGCGTGCATGCGGCGTGGATAGCGGCCTGCAGGCATGAGCACAATTGCGGCCAGAGGCGTATTGGCGGGCCCATTTGTGTTCCAGGCTGTTAGAATTGCCGGTCGTCTTTAAAGGAGTCTGCCCGTGATCACTTCCCGCCTGCGCACCCTGCGCGACCACATCCGTTGGGCTGTCAGCCGTTTTCATGAGCAGGGGCTGTTTTTCGGGCATGGCGCCGACAATGCCTGGGACGAGGCACGCCTGCTGGTGCTGGGTTCGGTGCATCTGCCATGGGAAGTGGCCGACGCCTATCTCGATTGCCGTCTTGAAGATGACGAGCTGGTCAAGCTGCAGCGCCTGCTCAAGCGACGTATCGAAGAACGCGTGCCGACCGCGTATCTGCTTGGCGAGGCGTGGTTCTGTGGCATGTCGTTCATCGTCGACGAGCGCGTGCTGATCCCGCGCTCCCCCATCGGCGAACTGATCGAAAAACGCTTCGAGCCATGGCTGGCTGCCGAACCCGCGCGCATTCTCGACCTGTGTACCGGCTCCGGCTGCATCGGCATCGTCAGCGCCGACGTGTTCCCCGAGGCCGAGGTGGTGCTGGCCGACCTGTCGTTCGAGGCGTTGGAAGTGGCCAACCAGAACATCGAGCGCCATGGTCTTGAAGAGCGTGTGTTCACCGTGCAGGGCGATGGGTTCGAGGGCTTGCCGGGGCAGCGTTTCGACCTGATCCTGTCGAACCCGCCGTATGTCGATGCCGAGGATTTCGCCGACATGCCCCAGGAGTACCACCACGAGCCGGAGCTGGGCCTGGCCTGCGGCAATGACGGTCTGGACCTGGTACGGCGCATGCTGGCCGAGGCGGCGGATCACCTGACCGAGAAGGGCCTGCTGATCGTCGAGGTCGGCAACAGCCAGGTGCATGTCGAGCAGTTGTACCCGGAGGTGGATTTCGCCTGGCTGGAGTTCGAACGTGGCGGGCACGGGGTGTTCATGCTCACGGCCGAACAATGCCGGCAGCATCAGGCGCTGTTTGCTTCGCGGGTGTAAGGGATACAGGGTTCAAGCCTGTCGCGGGTCAAGCCCGCCCCAACAGGGCCGCATTGCCGTGTTGGGGCGGGCTTGACCCGCAACGCTTTCAGCGGTTGGTGGCAATCCAGATCAGCAGCCCGGCCTGGAACACCGCAAAGGCCACCAGGCAGGTGATGGTGAAGCGCAACCCGCTGTCTTCGCGGCGGTACTTGTTGACCCGCTCATCGCGCTCGCGCAGTTGTGCTTCCTTCTCCTGCAGGTTCTGCTCGGCCTGCTGCAGCATGCCCGCAGCATCCAGGATGTCTACCTTCTGTACCTTGTCGGTGTTCCAGCCACCCTTGAGCTGACCTGCCTGGACTTCCACGCAGCGCCCCTTCAGGTGCTGCGCATCGGCGTACTCGACCTCCAGGCCATGGCTGCGCAGCACCTGGTCGCGGCGCAGGCGTGTGTCTTCGTTGAGTGCGTCCTTGTTGGCCAGGGCCATGCCCTCGACCCGGTAGTGCGACCACTTGCGCTGTACCCAGTGCACCGCCTGCGACAACAGGAAGCGCCCCAGGCCACGGCTGACCGGCTCGATCTGCAAGCCACTGTCGGGGCCGATCTTGATCTGGTGCAACTCATGGTCCACCCAGATATCCAGGCGATTCTGCTCCTTGCGCACCTTCTGCCCAGGCAGGCGCACTTCCATGCGCAGCAGGCTGTGGGTCTTGTTGTGCCGTTCGGCATAACCGTACTGCACGAAGCGCAGCGGCCGCGCGCCGGTGTTGCGGTCGGTGGGCTGCGGGGACAGGCGCAGCATCTGGAAATGCTCGGGCACAACGTCCGCCCAGGGCAGCGGGGCCGCTTCCGGGGCTGGCGATTCGTCGGTCGCGTCTGGGGCGTCCTGGGGGGTGGCTTCAGTCATCACGGCGGTCCTTTTGTGCACAGCAGGCGGGTCGCAAGGGCGACGCCTGCACCGGCTTATCGGCCGCTTTGCGCAAGACTGGAGACACAATTTGCGCCAATTCGCTTCATGCCGCCGGCAATCGACGAATGAACTCGACGATCCGCTCGCCCAGGGCACTGGCCAGGGGCAGCTCGGGGTTGTTGTAGCTGTCGCGCTGCTGGCTCATGGCACGCGGGCTGATGCGCAGCATGTGGTTCATGCCGTCGATCAGTGCCAGTTCGGCGTCCGGCTTGGCAGCGTGCAGGCGCTCGGCATCCTCGACCTCGACCTGGACGTCGTTGCGCCCCTGCACGATCAACGCCGGCAAGTGGAGGCGGGCGAAGGCGGCGGCCGGGTCCTGGCGAAACAGCGAGATCAGGTACGGCTGCACACTGGGGCGAAACACGTCGCGCAGGTGCAGCGGTACCTGGGTGCTGGGCTGGCCGGCCTTGAGCTGCTCGATCAGGCGTACGGCCTGGGCCCGCTCGGTCGCCGGCAGGCGCTCACCCAGTTGCTCGCGCAGCACCTGATCGACCGGGCGCCCGCTGCCTGCCACTGAAATTACCGCGCTGGCGCCGGCCTGTTCGGCCGCGAGGCTGGCGATCAGTGCGCCCTCGCTGTGACCCAGCACGATCAGCGGGCCGAAGCGCGGGTCGGCCTTGAGCAGATGGCCCCAGGCAACGGCATCGGCCACATAGCGCTCGACGCTGAGGTTGCGCTCGTCGGGGGTTGCCGCGCGGCTGGCGGCCACCCCGCGCTTGTCGTAGCGCACGCTGGCAATGCGGTTGTTGGCCAGCAGCAGGGCCAGGCGCTTGAGGTTGTCGATACGTCCGCCGGCGGGATTGTTGCCGTCACGGTCGGTGGGGCCGGAGCCGGCGATGATCAGCACCACCGGTGGCGGCGTGTCGCTGCGCGGCAACAGCAGGCTGCCCTGCAGGGTGCCGTCGTCGGTCACCAGGCTGATCGGTCGTTGCAGTACCGTGGGGGCAGCAGCCTGGGCCAGGCCGGTAAACAGGAGGAACAACAGGGCGAACGTGCGCAGCATCATCAGGCCATTAGCGAGGAGGTGGCGTTTTGACTCGTCCGGCGGCATTAGGTTCGCGCCCGGAGGTGATCTAAGGGTATACCCTGCGTATACTGGTTGGCCTTGTTACCATCCAGTTAAAAATCAGGCTGAACGCGGAGCGCCCTGCATGTCCGGCAATACCTACGGCAAGCTGTTCACTGTCACCACCGCTGGCGAAAGCCATGGTCCGGCGCTGGTCGCCATTGTCGATGGCTGCCCTCCGGGCCTGGAGCTTTCGCTGGCCGATCTTCAGCACGACCTGGACCGGCGCAAGCCCGGTACCAGCCGGCACACCACCCAGCGCCAGGAACCCGACGAGGTCGAGATTCTCTCTGGCGTGTTCGAGGGCCGTACCACCGGCTGCGCCATCGGCCTGCTGATTCGCAACACCGACCAGAAGTCCAAGGACTACTCGGCGATCAAGGACCTGTTCCGCCCGGCCCACGCCGACTACACCTATCACCACAAGTACGGCGAGCGCGACTACCGTGGCGGCGGCCGCAGCTCGGCCCGCGAAACCGCGATGCGCGTGGCTGCCGGTGCCATCGCGAAGAAGTACCTGGCCACCCAGGGCATCCGCATCCGCGGCTACATGAGCCAGCTGGGCCCTATCGAAATCCCGTTCAAGACCTGGGAGTCGGTGGAGCACAACGCCTTCTTCAGCCCCGACCCGGACAAGGTGCCGGAGCTGGAGGCCTACATGGACCAGCTGCGCCGTGACCAGGACTCGGTGGGTGCCAAGATCACCGTGGTCGCCGAAGGCGTGATGCCCGGCCTGGGCGAGCCGATCTTCGACCGCCTCGACGCCGAGCTGGCCCATGCGCTGATGAGCATCAACGCGGTCAAGGGCGTGGAGATCGGTGCCGGCTTCGACAGCGTGGCCCAGCGCGGCACCGAACACCGTGACGAACTCACCCCCGAAGGGTTCCTCAGCAACAATGCCGGCGGCATCCTGGGGGGCATCTCCTCGGGGCAGCCGATCATTGCGCACCTGGCACTCAAGCCGACCTCCAGCATCACCACCCCGGGTCGTTCCATCGATGTGGATGGCAACCCGGTGGAGGTCATCACCAAGGGCCGTCACGACCCCTGCGTCGGTATCCGTGCCACCCCTATCGCCGAGGCGATGATGGCCATCGTGCTGATGGATCACCTGCTGCGCCACCGCGGCCAGAACGCCGATGTGCGGGTAGCCACCCCGGTGCTGGGCCAGCTGTAGTGCACCTGCCCGACGTCGACGCCACGGCCCGCTGAGCCGTGGCGCCGATTCCCTACTGGCGGCTGTCCAGCTTCTACCTGTTCTATTTCGCCTTGCTGGGTTCGACAGCGCCGTTTCTGGCGCTGTATTTCGATCACCTGGGGTTTTCCAGCGCGCGCATCGGCGAGTTGGTGGCCATCCCCATGCTGATGCGCTGCGTGGCACCGAACCTGTGGGGCTGGTTGGGCGATCGCAGCGGCCAGCGCCTGCTGATCGTGCGTCTGGGGGCCTTGTGCACCCTGGCCAGCTTCTCGTTGATCTTCGTGGCCAAGAGCTACGCCTGGCTGGCGCTGGTAATGGCCCTGCACGCGTTCTTCTGGCATGCGGTACTGCCGCAGTTCGAGGTCATCACCCTGGCCCACCTGCAAGGTCAGACTGCGCGCTACAGCCAGGTGCGGCTGTGGGGGTCGATCGGTTTCATCCTCACCGTGGTGGCCCTGGGGCGATTGTTCGAATGGTTGAGCCTGGACATCTACCCGGTGGCGCTGGTGGCGATCATGGCTGGCATCGTGCTGGCCAGCCTGTGGGTGCCCAATGCCCAGCCGCCAGGCCAGCACGAGCGCAGCGGTGGTGGCGGCTTTCTCAGGCAACTGGCCAGCCCTGGCGTGGCCGCGTTCTACGTGTGCGTGGCATTGATGCAATTGAGTCACGGCCCGTATTACACCTTTCTCACCCTGCATCTGGAGCGCCTGGGCTATGCCCGCGGCACCATCGGCATGTTGTGGGCGCTGGGGGTGGTGGCCGAGGTGCTGATGTTCCTGGCCATGAGCTGGATCCTGGCGCGGTTCTCGTTGCGTCGGGTGCTGTTGGCGAGCCTCTTACTGGCGGCCTTGCGCTGGTGGCTGCTGGGGACCTTTGCCGAGTATCCGGGCGTGCTGCTGTTCGCCCAGTTGCTGCACGCCGCCACATTCGGCAGTTTTCACGCGGCCGCCATCGCCTTCGTGCAGCGTAGCTTCGGCGCCCGCCAGCAGGGCCAGGGGCAGGCGCTGTATGCGGCCCTGGCGGGTACCGGCGGTGCGCTGGGTGCCCTGTACTCGGGCTACAGCTGGAACGCCCTGGGCGCCACCATCACCTTTAGTATTGCCAGCGTCGCGGCGCTGGTCGCAGCCGTTATCATTGCGTTTCGAATGACAGAGGAAAAGGCCCCATGAGCAGCCTGAGCGTGTTTCACCAGTCCACCCCGGACATTCCCAACAAGGTGCTGACCCACCTTGAAGACATCGCCGCGACACTGGCCGAGCAGGGAATAAGGTTCGAGCGCTGGACGGCGCAGTCGCCTGTGCAGGCCGATGCTGGCCAGGCCGGTGTGCTGGCCGCCTACCAGGCGCAGATCGACCGGCTGCAACACGAAGGCGGTTACCGCGCCGTCGACGTGATCAGCGCCAGTGGCGATCCGATGAGCGAACTGCTGGACGAGCATGTGTATTCGGATGACCTGGTGCGTTTCTTCGCAGCCGGGCGCAGCCTGGTCAGCGTGCGGGCAGGGGAGTACGTGCATGCGGTGGTGTGCGAGAAGGGGGATCTGATCGTGGTGCCGGCGGGGTTGCGGGTATGGATCGATGGCGGGGACAACCCGCACTTCGTTGCGGTGCGACTGTTCAATCAGCCTGAAGGGGTGGTGGCGCAGTTCACGGGGGAGAAGCTGGCCGAGCGTTACGCGCGATTGGACGATTGATCACGCCGAGGCCACTGGCTTGCAAGCCAGCGCTCACAGGAACCAAGGTGATCCTGTGGGCACTGGCTTGCCAGCAAAGGCCGCTACGCGATTCAGCGATAGGTCGGTAGTGCGAACCGCTGTTGGCTTTGCAGCATCGAGATCACCGGCAGCTCGCTGGCCTGCTCGGCCAGGTCGCGGCGGATCGCGCTGATCGCCCACGACAGTTGCTCGGCACTGTGCAACTGGCCATACGAAATCGAGCGCTTGACCTGTTTGCCGTCGGCGGCGCGCAACGTCAGCAGTACACCGCCATCAGGGCGAGCCTGGGTGGTGACGTCGTAGGCGGAAAATACCGAGGCGAATTTTTGCTGGATGAGGTCCATATCAGCTCCTGACTGTTGTGTGGCAGACATGAAGTGATAGGTGCAGCGACCGTGCCAGTTTTCCTTGATTAAAAAAAGCTTATAAAACAATGACTTAAAGTTGTCGTGCGCAATGGGTGCCGTGCATTCTGCATGGTCGTGCAATTTGCACAGTGCATTTTGCAGTGCCTTGCGGCCAATAGATTTGCTCTGTCGTCCTCATGGGATTTGCGAGGTTGACCCAAAGCCTTCCCTGACAAAGACTTGGGCTCTACCGCAGCCAGGAGGTTCCCGATGACCGACCACCCAACCCCCACCCCGATGAACGACGATGAAGCCGCAGCCTTTGCCGAAGAAGTGTTCGATCGGGCGCGCAAGGGGGACGCCGACATGCTTGGCCGTCTGCTGGAGAAGGGCCTGCCGGTCAACCTTCGCAATGGCAACGGCGACACGCTGCTGATGCTTGCCAGCTACCACGGCCACCTTGAAGCGGTGAGGGTGCTGCTTGAGCACGGCGCAGACCCGCAGATTGCCAATGACAAGGGCCAGTTGCCGATTGCCGGTGCCGCTTTCAAGGGCAACCAGGCGATGATCGAGCTGCTGGTGGAGAAGGGCGCGCTGATCGATGGAGCGTCTGCCGATGGCCGTACCGCGCTGATGCTGGCCGCGATGTTCAACCGCACCTCCATCGTCACCTACTTGCTCGGCAAGGGCGCGAACCCCAACCACCGCGACGCGCAGGGCGCCACCGCACTGGTTGCCGCGCAAACCATGGGCGCACCCGACACCGTCGCCCAGTTGCAGGCGCTGGCCGGCTAACTGCCAGGGGGCTTTTGCGGCTATCCTTGGCGACTTTTTTCGCCTCGCAGGGCCCCCGCATGAAAAACCAACTGGTCGAACTCATCGGCAAAATCAGCTCCGGCTGCCTTCCGGACGCCGAAATCGAGCGCATCGCCGATGAAGCGGCGCAGGCCTATGCCGACCCGCAGGCGTTCCTGGCGGCCAACCCCGACATCAACTACGACGACACCTTCCCGATCCCGCTGGGGGAGTGGGTGGTGATCGGCAGCCTGCCCGATACCGTGCTGTTCCAGGCCGACACCTACAGTGACCTGTTCCAGCAGATCACCGACTCGTTCGGCAAGGACGTTGCCTTCAACATCAAGCCCAAGCAACTGGTCAAGGTCGAGCCGCTCACGGCACTCAACCGCATCCAGGTGCAGATGGGCAGCATGAACAAGGAAAACGGCGGCTACACCCTGGTCAACATCAGCCAGTTGCTGGACGACGAATTGCAGATGGTGCTGGTGTACGGCAACGACGTGCCGCGGGTGCTGGAACTGTGCGCCGAGGTCGGCATCGCCGCGGCGCCTGCCCTGGAGGCGCTGCGGGTCGCGGTACACGTCTAGCCCAGCGCGGTATCCAGGAACATCATCACCGCAAAGCCGCCCATCAGGCCCAGGGTGGCCGAGGTCTGGTGGCCATTGCGGTGGGTTTCGGGGATCACCTCGTGGGATACCACGAAAATCATCGCCCCGGCCGCCAGGCCCATGCTCACCGGGTAGGCGATGGCAAAACCGGTGGAAATGCCCAGGCCGATCACTGCCCCGATCGGCTCCATCAGCCCCGAGCCGACCGCCACCAGCGCAGCCTTGAGGTTGGACAGGCCGGTGGCGCGCAACGCCAGTGCCACGGCCAGGCCTTCGGGAATGTCCTGGATGGCGATGGCGGTGGTCAGCGGCAGGCCCACGTTGAGGTCGCCGTTGGCAAAGCCCACGCCGATGGCCATGCCCTCGGGCAGGTTGTGCAGGGTGATCGCCAGCACGAACAGCCACACCCGGTTGATGCGTTCCGACTGTGGGCCGCAGGGGCCGGTGCTTTCGTGCTCATGGGGCGTGAAGCGGTCCAGGCCCAGCATCAGCAGCACCCCCAGGCCCATGCCGACCACCACGGTCAAGGCCGCGAAAGGCCCGTTGCCGGTGATTTC
The DNA here is from genome assembly GCF_024261405.1 of Pseudomonas sp. FBF18. Classification (NCBI taxonomy): domain Bacteria; kingdom Pseudomonadati; phylum Pseudomonadota; class Gammaproteobacteria; order Pseudomonadales; family Pseudomonadaceae; genus Pseudomonas; species Pseudomonas sp. FBF18. Next base: position 678,807 of record NZ_QKRS01000001.1, read on the forward strand.
ACGCGCAGCCTCCAGGCCCGGCAGAATCAGCGAAAACGAACTGGCGGCGAGCATCATGCCGGCGGCGAAGCCGAGCATCACATCCTGCGAGCGGGCGCTGACGTCGCGCAGCACCACCGCCAGTACCGCGCCCAGCGCCGTGGCGCCAAACCCTGCCAGGCCGCCGAGCAGGGCCATGTGCAGGTTGTCCTTGTTGTCGCCGTGCACCGCGTTCCAGGCACTGGCGACCAGCAGGCCGAGCACGGCGAGCAGGCTCAGGGCCAGGCCGGCACTGAGCCATGGGGTGGCCTGAACCTGGTGCAGCCAGGCGCTGCGCAGGGAGGTCGGGTTGGCGTTGGCGGAGCTTTGGGCGGGTGGCATGGAGGCCTCTGTGGTACGGAGTCGATCAATCGAGTGTAATCACTGCGCGGCGTGTGCGACGAGCGGTTCGCCGCTATGGGGCCGATAGCCAGCTACGCTGAAGGCAGGTTCAATCATGGGAGTATCACCATGGGGTCGACGTTCAACGGGTTGGTGGGGCTGGTCATTCTGGCGCTGGATATCTGGGCGATCATCAACGTGATCAAGAGCGGCGCCAGTGGCGGGGCCAAGGTGCTGTGGATCCTGCTGATCCTGCTGCTGCCGGTGCTGGGCCTTATCATCTGGGCGATTGCCGGGCCACGGGGCAACGTTAGGCTGTAGCGCCAGGCCAGGCACCTGCGGGCGTGGGCCTGCCCGGCGATGCGGCGGCTCAGATCAACCAGGCGCCCTCAAGCTGCAACAACTGCTGCTTGCGCTCCAGGCCACCTGAAAACCCGGTCAGGCTGCCGTCGCTGCCAATCACCCGGTGGCACGGCACGATCACCGCCACCGGGTTGGCGCCGTTGGCCGTGCCTACCGCGCGTATCGCCTTCGGCCGCCCGACGCGCTGCGCCAGTTGTGCATAGCTGGTGGTGGTGCCATACGGAATCTGCTGCAGCGCCCACCACACCGCACGTTGGAATTCGGTACCCCGTGGTGCCAGGGGTAGCTCGAAACGCTGGCGCCGACCTTCGAAATACTCGTCGAGCTGTCGCGCTACCGTATCCAGCTGCGCGCCCGCCGGCTGCCAGCTTTCGGCCAGTTGCCAGGGGTGGGCGCTGTCCATGTGCAGCAGGTGCAGACCTTGTTCATCACCGGCCAGCAGCAACTGGCCGATAGGGCTGGGGTGGTAGCGAAAGTACATGGTGAGTGGCTCCGGGCATGTCTGGCCCACACGATACCCGAACACTGAGCTATTGTTCGAGGCGCGGTTTTCAACATAATTTTCACATTCGATTGCTGACAATCCGCGCGCGAATTTCCGTTCGTCCAAGGGCCACGCAATGTCCCGGCCCTCATAAAAATCTGAACCCTAGGGATCTTCCTGTCCATGGCTAACACGGATGCCTTGAGTCATCAGCGAGCCGCTTCGCGCCCGTTGCTGCAACCAACGCTCAAATCACACCTCGCCTATACCCTGCTGTGCGGCCTGGTGATCATGCTGATGCTGAGCCTCGTGCGCCTGGCGCTGCTGCTCTACAACAGCGACATGATCGGCGACACCCCACTCTCGACCGTCGCTGAAGGCTTTCTCAACGGCCTGCGCTTCGACCTGCGCGTGGTGGTATACCTGAGCATTCCGCTGCTGCTGGCGATCCTCAGCGCTCGCGCCATGGCCGCCCGTGGCCTGTTTCGCGTATGGCTGACCCTGGCTTCCAGCGTGGTGATGTTCCTCGGCCTGATGGAGATGGACTTCTACCGCGAGTTTCACCAGCGCCTCAACGGCCTGGTGTTCCAGTATGTGAAGGAAGACCCCAAGACCGTTCTGAGCATGCTCTGGTACGGTTTTCCGGTGGTGCGCTACCTGCTGGCCTGGGCCTTTGGCACCTGGGTGCTGAGCCTGCTGTTCAAGGGCATCGACCGTCTTACCCGCCCGCGCGGCGAGTACTCCAGCAACGTCGCCGGCCTGCGCAGCGTGGCGCCCTGGTACCTGCGTGGCGCGGTATTCGTGGTGATCCTGCTGGTGGCCGTGATCGCCGCCCGTGGCACCTTGCGCCAGGGCCCGCCGATGCGTTGGGGGGACGCGTTCACTACCGACTCCAATTTCGTCAACCAGTTGGGCCTTAACGGCACCCTGACCCTGATCGACGCCGCCCACAGCCGTTTTGGCGAAGACCGCGGCAACATCTGGAAGGCTACCCTCGACCAGAGCCAGGCCCAGCAGACCGTGCGCGACATGATCCTGACCGAGCACGACCAGCTGGTGGATGCCGACAGCGCGGCGATCCGCCGTGACTTCACCCCGCCTGCGGCCAACAGCCTGCCGATCAAGAACGTCGTGGTAATCCTGATGGAGAGCTTCGCCGGCCACTCGGTGGGCGCGCTGGGCAGTACCACCAACATCACCCCGTACTTCGACAAGCTGGCCAAGGAAGGTCTGCTGTTCGACCGTTTCTTCTCCAACGGCACCCATACCCACCAGGGCATGTTCGCCACCATGGCCTGCTTCCCGAACCTGCCAGGCTTCGAATACCTGATGCAGACGCCGGAAGGCGGCCACAAGCTGTCCGGCCTGCCGGCGCTGCTCAGCGCCCGCGACTATGACGACGTGTACGTCTACAACGGCGACTTTGCCTGGGACAACCAGTCCGGGTTCTTCGGCAACCAGGGCATGACCACCTTCATCGGCCGCAATGACTTCGTCAACCCGGTATTCTCCGACCCGACGTGGGGCGTGTCCGACCAGGACATGTTCGACCGCGGCGCACAGGAGCTTGCGCACAACTATGGCAAGAAGCCGTTCTATGCCCTGCTGCAGACCCTGTCCAACCACACTCCGTATGCGTTGCCCAAGGACCTGCCGGTGCAGCCGGTGACCGACCAGGGCCGCCTGAACGAGCACCTGACCGCCATGCGCTATTCGGACTGGGCGCTGGGCCAGTTCTTCGAGAAGGCGCGCAAGGAGCCGTACTTCAAGGAAACCCTGTTCGTGATCGTCGGCGACCACGGCTTCGGCAATGCCCAGCAGGTCACCGAACTGGACCTGGGCCGCTTCAACGTGCCGCTGCTGCTGATTGCGCCGGGCATCCAGGAAAAGTTCGGTGCGGTCAGCCACACCGTGGGCACCCAGGTCGACATCGTGCCGACCATCATGGGCCGACTGGGGGGCGAAACCCGTCATCAGTGCTGGGGGCGTGACCTGCTCAACCTGCCGGCCGGCGATGAAGGCATCGGCATGATCAAGCCATCGGGCAGTGAGCAGATCGTCGGCCTGGTGCAGGGCGATCGCATTCTGATCCAGTCCAAGGACATGTCGCCGCGCATGTACCGTTACCAGCTTGGGGCCAACTTCAAGGCCGAGGTGATCGAAAGCCCGGACCAGGCACAATTGAGCCGCAAGCTGGAGTCCTACATCCAGACCGCGACCAAGAGCCTGCTGGACAACACTGCCGGCGTGACTCACAGCACGCCGCAATGACGCACGGGCTGTTGCACTGACCAGGACCCCGGCTTGCCGGGGTCTTGGCTTTTCGGGCTGTGGGTGCTCAAATCACGCGCCTCAGCAAGAGGGGCCGACAGCGGTCCCGCAAAAAGGATGTTTGCGTGCGTGTGTTCGTGTTGCTGGTTTGCCTGTGCCATTCGATCCAGGCGGTGGCTGATGCCGTATCGCCTGCGCCCCAGATGGCTCAGGAATGTGTAGGGCGCTCGCGCATTGTGGTACCGGCCAGCCTGGAGTGGCAAATGAGCGGTCTTCGCCTGGGCGAGCCGTTCGCCCGCTTCATGCCTGGTGGCGATACGTGGCAGGCCGACTATGGCGCGCCGGTGTTCTCCGGGGAATCGCACCTGGTCACCATCGATGTGAGCCCGCTCACTACCCGTGAGCTGTACGACCGCCTCAAGGATCGTCTGGTCCTGAGCCGGGCCAATGCGCAGGGCGAGTACATCATGGCCGAGCAGACACGCATCGGGAACCTGATGACCCCGTACCTAAAGGCCCAGAAGCCGAGCGAGTACTACGCCTTGAACGAACGGTACAAGGCACTAGCGCGCACCTTCGAGCGCATCGACAAGATCCCCGGTGAGCGGGCGTCGCTCGAGGCGATGATCGCCGACTTCGCGGGCAAGGGCTGGCCAGTGGACACGCTGCAGGCGCGGCTTGAGCGGCTCAACCGTGAAGACGCGGGGTACCCCGTCTCCGATCGCTTCAAGTGGCAAGTCCTGCCGGACTTTGCCCTGGAGGATGGCTATGCGGTGTACAACGAGCATGGGTTGACCGTGGTGCTGTGGCGCCAGTCGCGCGTCTACAAGCTCAACTTCGGTTACATCGAACGTGGAGTGAGCAACGAGCAGGTGCTGCAGCGGCTGGACCCGCATGTGCGCCGTGTGCTCGCCGCCTTGCGTCCCCGCGCCGCCTTCGAAGTGCCTCGGCAACCGGGTATATGCCTGCCGTTCGGCTTTCTGGCCGATGACGGCACAGCCCCCTATGTGGTGCGCGCCGCGTGGTTCGGGCGGCACCAGGAGGCGGTCCGCTACGACCTTCAGGTGGCCAGCCAGTCGCTGCGCGAGCAGTTCGAGGCCCGGCGGGCCGCCGACCTGTCGCTCGATCGCGCTGATTTCCCCGTACTTGAGCAACTGCCGGAACGCCAGTTCCGGCTGGGGCAGATGACCATCCTGCAAACCACCACGCTGACCAAGTGGTACCTCGAACACGAAACGGATCGCCGCGAAACATTCCAGCTGCGCGCAGCGCACCTGGGCGCCACGCCCGTTCCTTCGATGATCCTGCAGGTGGACCAGTTGCACAGCCGCGACGGCCTGAGCCTGAAGCTGTTGGAGACAGAAGCCGTCGAGATACTGGGGCAGGTGCAGGCCCTGCCGAACCCACCGCAAGTGGCACAGAAAAGGAAACGTACATGAAGTCGTTACACATGAGCTGGATGTGGCTGGCGTTGCTGGCAGCGCCCCTGTCGGCGCTGGGTGAGCCGGATTACCAGACGCCGCCGGGTTGGCGTACCGAGTGCATGGGGCGGGTGCAGTTCGATGTGCCCAAGGAGATTGCCTGGCACCTTGCCGGGGGCTACTGGCAAAAGCCGGACTTCGACCCCGTGCGCCCAACCATCGCCCCGGGTGGCCAGCAGATCATGTATGGCGGGGGCGTGACACCCGAGCAGACCTACCTGGTGAAGATCGAAGTCAGCCCCGTGACGGATCGCAATGTCTTCGATCGCCTGCAGCTTATCCACGGGCCTAATCGCGGTTCGGCGCAAACACGCGTGGTACGTGCGCAGATCGACGCGCTGCAAGCCCAGATCGATGCAAAAAAGGCTGACGACGAAGACTATTCCGCGTTGCTTGAACAGCATCGCGCCCTGGACGACACCATTACGCGAATCAACTGGGTGAGCACCGAGTTGTTCGTACTCAACGACATGATCCGCGAGTTCTCGGCCACGGGGCGCCCCACCGTCAAACTGGAGGCTGAACGCGCAGCTTATCTCGAGGAACAGGCCAAGTGGCCGACCGACGCATTGTTCGAGCAAGAGCGCTTTCTGGACCTGGGGATAGCAGATACGTTCGCCGACTGGGTGCCGGGTGAGATGACGGCCCATCTCTGGCGTAACCAGCGCATCTATCGCTTTGTATTTCATGCAGGGTCGGACGCTGCCGGCGTACCGGTCTCACTGGAACGTGTCGAGCCCAGGGCGCGTGCCTTGCTGGCGGCCTTTCGAACCCGCGAGCAATACGAAATCCCGCAGCAGCGCGGCTTTTGCCTGCCGTTCGGGTTCATTGCCGACGATGGCGCCCCGCATCATTCGATAACGCTGGGCTTCAACCCCGTGGGCAACCCGAACCTGCTGCACCGCCTGAGCATGGGGCGCGAGATCAGGAAAGACGCCGATTTCATGCCGAAGCTGTTGGAGCAGGTGATCTCCAGGCGGTTTCCAACGCTCGTCCAGACCGACATCTTCGGCCCGCTGCGCGTGCTTGTCGGCGCCCTCGACGGCAACCTTCGCGGTGCGCGCTACAAGGCCTATGATGCGTACCACAAGCCGGTGGATTACGAAACGTTCACGCTCGACGGCGACGCTCCGCCCACTGGATACCAGCCTGGCGTAGGGCTGACGGTGCTCGATGATCATTCCCAGCCGCAGCTTGCGTTCGAGCGCACCCGCGTCGATATGCTGCAGACCCTGAAAAGCATCCGGGCGCTGCCGGGCGGCCATCGTTTTGCGCCGCAGGCCGACTGAACAACCGCCCAGGCGCGGGGTCAACGGAAGGTAAGGCTGATTCACCCTGAGTCGCGTTACTGAGGAGAATCCAATGAAAGCGTGGGTAATTACCTTTGTTGACCAGAAAGGCGAAAGGACCTCGCTGTCGTTTGACGCCGAGCAGCAGCCCAGTATCGAAGAGGCGGCTCGGGTGATTCGCGCCCACCTCTATCCTGTCGTGGACAAGGCGGACCTCAATGATTTCGAGGGCCGCGTGTCGATGCCCACTGCCGAATGGCTCAAGCAGGACAGCGGCGTGGAGATCAAGGAAATCAAAGAACAGCCCTGAGCGCTCGCGCTACTGGCATACCCTGGTGATTGGCGCTAGTCTGCAGCCAGGGTCACGGGTTATTTACCCAGCCGGCCCTTTTCCCTTAAACCATTGCTGCATCCGCTACATCCGCTCGAGTTGCCCACCCACGTTTGGCAGGGTGGGTCAGTGCGTAATGCACTGAAAGTCTATCCATCGCGACGAGGAGGACGATTCATGAGCAGCCCGTATGAGGACATCAGCAGCACGGTTCTACGCCGCATGAAAGAAGGCGGTTTCGATTTTGCCCAGATCCATCCCATCGAGTTCTATGCGGTGTTCCCGGACGAGGAGCGGGCGCGCAGGGCCGCAGGCAAGTTTCGTGGTGAATCGATCAACACCCAGGTACGCGAAAGCGACGAGGGGTGGCAGCTGGAGTTGAGCAAACTGATGTTCGCCACCTATGGCGGCATCGGCGAGTTCGAGCATGACTTCGAGCTGGCAGTTTCCCCTTTGGGCGGCCAGATACAGGGCTGGGGCGTCAAGCAGGAGCGACTGCTCGCCTGAACCTGTGTATCCGCGGGGCGGCCATGCCGCCCCCATCCATTTTCAGGGTACTTCCACCCCGGACCGCTTGCGGCTGGCCATGTGCGCCAGATACCCCAGCAACTGGTCCAGTTCTGCGTCGCTGATCACCGTTTCGGCAAAGCCGGGCATGCGCGCCTGTGGCCACTGGCGCAGGCTTTGCGGGTTGCGGATGTATCGGCGCAAGAACGCCGGCTGGAAGTACTCGGTGGGGTTGAAGGGCATGTTCAGGTCGGGCCCGAACTGCGCATCGCCGGCACCGTTGAGTCGGTGGCAGGCCAGGCAGTTTTTCTGAAACACGGCAAAGCCCAGGTTGACCGGGTCGTCCTCACGCAGTTGCGGGTCTGGCAGCAGTGCCGGGAAGCGCGATGCCACAGGGGCCAGGCGGCGAATGGTGGCAAGCTGGAAGGGCCATTGTTCGGGGCTGATCCGGCCTGCCTGCGGTTGGGTCCACACCAGGTAGAAGGGCCCGGCGCTGCCTTTGCCCTTGCTCAGGGCTGGCCATGGGTGGGCGGGGTCCTCTATGGCCAGCCAGGCGCGTGCCGGGCCGTTGCCGAGCAACGGGGCAGCGGGCAGTTCGGCGGCAAAGCCATCCAGCGCCACGGCCTGCAGATGATCGCCGGGGGCTACGCCCTCCAGCAGCGCCACCATGGGCACGGCGCGGTAGTGCATGGTCTTCTTGTAGGAAACGTCACCGTCGATTCGGATATTCCGCGCCTGCGGGTGAGCCAGCAGTTGAGCGGTGCTCCACTGGCGCTCGGCGCCGCCCAGGTTCAGGGTCAGCTGTGCGGCGTGCAGGGGCAGGCTCAACAGCAGGATCAGGGCAAGGCAATGACGCATCGGGTGCTCTCCAACCATTCAGGCCGGCAGGATACACCAGCGTTGCGATGATGCCTGGTTACAGAACGGGTGGGCTTCAGCCGAACAGTCGTGTGAGGTTGGGCACGATCAGCAGCAGCGTCGTGGCGAAGAGGATGAGGCCGGCTTGACGTACTTTGGAGTGCTTGAACATGGCGGTCTGCCTTTTTGTTGTTATTCCTGAATGCCGTGTGGCGTCCTTGGCCAGGGTCCGTGATAACCCGCGAGCGCTGCCGAAATGTCCGCGTTGCCCCCGCATCGGACCTGCTTTGCTTCGATATACAACTAACCTTAGGGTCAACGTCACCCGTGTTTTAGAACGCTTTCGTATTAAGCGGTGGGTTCTAAGGCACTACGGCTATGAGGCCAAGGGCCATCCGGCGACCATCCCTTCAGCTAGACACGTGCGTGCGCTCCGGGGCATGGCCTGCACAGTGTGACCGTTCGTCCGAGTGAACACTTGCCTCCGAGCGCCATTCGCGGCAGGCTCTAGCGACACTTTGTGCCTCATGTCGTTCGGGACTAAATCTATGTCGTTACGCATCTGCATCCTGGAAACCGATGTCCTGCGACCCGAGCTGGTCGATCAGTATCAGGGCTACGGACGGATGTTCGAGCACCTGTTCACCCATCAGCCGATTGCCGCCGAATTTCGCGTGTACAACGTGATGAACGGTGAATACCCCGACGACGACGAGGTGTTCGACGCCTACCTGGTGACCGGCAGCAAGGCCGACTCGTTTGGCGACGACCCGTGGATCGCCAGGCTCAAGACCTTTCTGCTGGACCGCTACAAGCGCGGCGACAAGCTGCTGGGCGTATGCTTCGGCCACCAGTTGCTTGCCCTGTTGCTGGGCGGGCGCAGCGAGCGCGCGCACCAGGGCTGGGGGGTGGGAACCCACCGCTACGTGATGGCGGCCAAGGCGCCTTGGATGAGCCCGCAGGTGGAGGAACTGACCCTGCTGATCAGCCACCAGGACCAGGTTACCCAGTTGCCCGAAAACGCCACGGTGATCGCCTCCAGCGACTTCTGCCCCTATGCCGCCTATCACATTGGCGACCAGGTGCTGTGCTTCCAGGGCCACCCCGAGTTCATCCACGACTATTCCCGTGCCTTGCTCGAGCTGCGCCAGCAGCACCTGGGCCCGGAGGTCTACAGCAAGGGCGTGGCCAGCCTCGACCAGCAACACCAGGGCACCACGGTGGCCGAGTGGATGATGCGCTTTGTCGCACACAAGCCACAGGGCAGCGCGGCCTGAGGCCTACAGCCAGCCGGAGCGCTTGAAGCTGGCGAACAGTGCCGTGCAGCCCAGGGCGATGACCCCCAGCACGGTGAAGTAGCCGTAGTGCCAGCTCAGCTCCGGCATGTTCTGAAAGTTCATCCCGTAGATACCCGCCACGGCGGTGGGGAAGGCCAGGATCGCCGCCCAGGCGGCGAACTTGCGCTGGGTGATGCTCTGGCGTGACGACTCCAGCAGCATGCCGATCTCGATGGTCTGGCTGGCGATGTCGCGGATGCTCGACAGGTCTTCCATCTGCCGCGTCACGTGGATCTGCACGTCGCGAAAATACGGGCGCATGTTCTTGTCGATGAAGGGGAAGGCCAGGCGCTGCAGCTCTTCGCTGATCTCGACCATCGGTGCCACATAGCGGCGCAGGCGCAGGATGTCGCGACGCAGGCCGTGCAGGCGGCGGATATCGTCTTCCTGCAGCGAACTGCTGAGTACGTTGTTTTCCAGCTCTTCGATCTCGCTGTGAATCGCCTCGCTCACCGGCTGGTAGTTTTCAGTGACGAAGTCGAGCAGTGCATACAGCACGAAGTCTTCGCCGTGCTCGAGCAGCAGCGGCCGGGCCTCGCAGCGCTGGCGTACCAGGGCATAGGATTTGGAATGGCCGTTGCGGCAGGTGATGATGTAGCCGTTGCCGGCAAAGATATGCGTTTCGATGAACTCCAGCCTGCCGTCCTGGCGTACCGGCGAATAGGTCACGATGAACAAGGCATCGCCGAAGGTTTCAAGCTTGGGCCGGCTGTGCTTTTCCAGCGCATCCTCGATTGCCAGTTCATGCAGGTTGAACTGGCGCTGCAGATTGGCCAGTTCCTGCGCGGAGGGCTCTTCCAGCCCGATCCACACGAAGTGCCCCGGTTTGCTGGCCCACTCGGCGCCCTCGTCGAGGCTGATGTTGGTGACTTTTCTACCGGCGCTGTAGACCGCTGCCGCTACGACTCGACCCATGGTTGTGCCTTTCCCCCGTTGTCATGCCCCTAGCTTGGTATGACTACGACAAATCGGCAACTGCGCGGCTGGCCTGCAATTCTTTTTCCATCAGGTCGATGCAGCGTTGCATCTGTTCGCGGCACTGCTCGGCCAGGGCGGGAACATCCTGGTGGGTCATGCCGGTGGTGGAGATCGGCGCCAGCGAGCGGATGATCACCTTCTGCTTGCGCCAGCCGTTGAGGTTCAGGCGCCTGGCGTAGCGGCTCACGCACACCGGCACGATGGGCACGCCGGCTTCGATGGCCATGTGGAACGCGCCCTTCTTGAAGGCTAGCAACCGATCGCCGGCGTTGCGCGTGCCCTCGGGGAATACCCAGATCGAGGTGTCCTGTTCCTGCAGGGTGCGGGTGGTGGTCTGCATGGCGCGTCGGGCCTGGTAGGCGTTGCTGCGATCGACCAGCACATTGCCGCCCAGCCAGAACAGCTGGCCGAACAGGGGGATCCATTTGAGGCTCTTCTTGCCGATGCACACCGTGCGCGGCGGCACCACGTGACCGAGCACGAACAGGTCATGGTTGGATTGGTGGTTGGCCACGATCACGCAGCCCGGGGGCTGGTCGAACAGCGGGCCGACTTCGGCCTGTACCTGCAGGCGCATCAGCCAGGTGGCGGGCCAGCCATACAGGCGCGCGAACACGCGGCTGTTGTCGGGGTTGAAAGGCCGACACAGGCCGATGAGCACACCCAGTATGCCTACCAGAACAAAATGCAGGCCCAGGAGGGGCATGCGGATCAGAAACAGCATTGTGGTTAACCCCGGACAAAACGCGGCGCAGTGTACGGTTGTGCACAGCCCGGGGCAAACTTAAAGCTTCGCCGGCAAGGCCGGCTCCTGCAACGGTTGCGTCCCCTGCAGGAGCCGGCCTTGCCGGCGAATGGCGCGACCCGCTATCAGACCGGGTGTTCCTGGTCGCGAATGATCGCGTCGTCCAGCAGGTCCAGCAGCGCCTTGCGCACCTTTAGCTTGGTCTTCTTGTGCGCGTTCATGTTGATGGTCTTGAGTTGCTGCGCCGCTGCCAGGGCGGTTTCGTGCAACTGCTCCACCGGCACCACCTTGTCGAGGAAGCCGGCATCCACGGCACTGGCCGGGTCGAACATCTCGGCATTGATGACCGAGCGGTGGAAGGCCGAGCGACGCAGGCGATCACGCGCCAGCTCGATGCCGGCGTGGTGCATGGTCATGCCGATCTGCACTTCATTCAGGCCGATGCGGAACGGGCCTTCGACGCCGATGCGGTAGTCGGCCGACAGCAGCAGGAATGCACCCTTGGCCACGGCGTGGCCAGGGCAGGCGACGATCACCGGGAACGGATGCGACAGCAGGCGCCGGGAGAGCGTCGAGCCGGCGGTCACCAGCGCGATGGAGGCCTGTGGCCCAGAGGTCATCACCTTGAGGTCGTAGCCACCGGAGAGGATGCCCGGCTGGCCGGTGAGGATGACGACGGCGCGATCCTGCACGGCACGGTCCAGTGCATCGTTGAAGGCTGCGATCACGTCCGGTGAAATGGCGTTGACCTTGCCGTTGTTCAGGGTCAGCGTCGCGATGCCGTCTTCCAGTTGGTAGGTAACCAGCTCACTCATGACAGAGTTCCTTTAGGTGGAGTGGGGCTGACGTTACCCAGCTGCCGCGGTCAGGTAAAGCACCAAGGCTGACCGATGAGTCAGGCGCAGCACGCCGGCCCCGGCACCACGGGCTTCGTGCATGGACCACAGCCGAACCACGCCAGAGATTGGCAGCTTTGCCACTGCTGGCTTAAGCGCATGAATATTCTGAAAAAAACCTTTGCCATTCAAAGTGCTTTCGACTACATTAGCGCGCCTCGACAGGCTGAACAGCTTGGCGAGAACCGGTGAAGTGTCCGAGTGGCTGAAGGAGCACGCCTGGAAAGTGTGTATACAGGAAACTGTATCAAGGGTTCGAATCCCTTCTTCACCGCCATATTCAGATACGCGAAGAGCCCCCGAACTTGAAAGAGTCCGGGGGCTTTTTGTTGGGCCATTGAAAAGGAAGTTTCAGATGCTTGCAGAGTGCTTTTCCGAACAGCAGATTCTTGCCGCCGAGCAATTGATTGCTCTTGTCAGCCCCACGCCCGAAATGGCCGCCGAGCATCTTCAGGCGTTTCGCGAGCTGGAGCTGGACGAGGATGACATCGAAGAGTTCGAGGACGATCCCAAGCAACTGATGTGGATGGTCAAGGACATCGCCGACTGGGAGTCGGTGTTCTACGTCGACTGGAAGGACACCGAGTCGTTCGTGCAAAGCGTCCAGCAACTGGCAGAAGCACGTGACGCCCAGGTGACCTTTGGCGTGGATGACCCGGAAGATGAAGACTTCCTGGAAAACCACAGCGTGTCGCAACTGATGGTGCTGGCCCATGCCGAGCTTCAGAAGCAGGGCCTGGTGCTGTGGAACTGGTCGACGCTGGAGGACTGCTACAGCGGCTTCATCACCACTCCGGCCGCGGCGGCCGACCTGAGCGAAATCGCCGGGATACTGGAAGTGCAGTTCCGCGAGGGCAGCGAGCCGTTCTGATCGGCGGCGCGCTGTTCGCCAGCCAGGCTGGCTTCTGCAGGCAAGGCGAACGCCTGTGCAGGAGCCGGCCTTGCCGGCGAACGCATTCTCAGAAGCTCACAGCAGCCGACACCCGCGCAGTTCGCGGCGCGCCCTGAAACAGGTAGCCGTCGCCCAGATATTCCCCCGCGTCTCTCCAGTAGCGCCGATCGAACACGTTATCCACTGTCAGGCGCAGCACCGTGTCATACCCGCCGATGCGCGTGCGATAGCGGCTGCCAATGTCGAAGACCGCATAGCCACCCACCGCCACCGTACCTGCCTGGTTGGCATACTTGCTCGCGCTGTAGCGCGCCCCACCCAGCAGCGCCAACCCCGGTACTCCCGGGAGGCTGTAGTCGGCCTGCAGCGCCGCGCGCAGATTCGGCACGTTCAGCGCCTGATGGTCGTCGTACGCCCGCGTGCCGCTGCCGCCGACCCGTGCACGAATGGCCGCGGCACTGGCGTTGATCTGCAGGTTCGACGTTACCCAGCCGCTGGCCGCCAGCTCCAGGCCGGTGTTCTTCTGCTGCCCCTGCTGCACGTAGGTGAAGTCACCGCTGCCGTCCGGCTGGGCATACTGATACCCCTGGCGCAGCTGGAACAGCGCCGCGCTCAGGCTCATGCGCTGCCATTCACGCTTGATACCCAGTTCGAGCTGGCGTGACGTGGTGGGGGCCAGGATGTCCTGGCTGTTGAGCGCGAACCACGGCGCGGCATTGCCCGACGACAGCCCCTTGCTGTAGCTGGCGTACAGCGAAATGTCCGCGCGCGGCTTGTAGATCAGCGCGGCGTTGGGCAGCAGTTCATATTGCCGGGTATGCCGGCGCAGGTTGCCATCTTCACCAAAGGCCTGCTCGTCCAGGCGTACAACGCGCGCACCGAGTACCGTCTGCCAGTGTTCGTCGAAGCTGATCCGGTCGCTGGCGAACAGGCCGTACTGGCGGCTGTCGAGGCGGCGTTCGCGGTGGCCCGGGCTGCCGTCGAAGGGCTCCAGTGCCGGCGTAGGCTGGTAGATGTTGCCGCTGCCGATCCACTCGTTGAACGTCGGTCGCTGGTCGACAGTGCGCCGTTGCGCGCTGCTGCCGACCGTCAGCTCGTGCTCCAGGCCCGCCAGGGCAAACAAACCGTTGAGAGTGACCTGTGCCTCGTCGGTGCGCCGGGTATCGTCCGGGCTGCGGTAGTCGTAGATGTCGTAGTCGCCCTCGGGGCTGAAGTAGTTCGGCACCTTCGAGCCTGCGCAGCTGGCGGCGCCGTAGCAACCCCAGGCGAACGCGCTGTAGTCGTCGATCACCACGCGGCTGCGCGAAGCGCTCACGCTGCCGGTCCAGGTGTCGCTGAAGCGGTATTCGAAGCGACCGCCCAGATTCAGCGAGTCGATCTGCACCGGCTTGGCCCAGTGCTGATAGGCCAGGCGATCGTCGGGGTCGATGCCGTGGGGCAGGCGGTTGCCGCCGAGCAACTGGTAGCCGGGCACCGAGCGCTGCTCGCGCTGCTGGTACTCGACATCCAGTTGCAGCAGCGCATCCGGGTTCACTTGCCAGTCGAAGGCCAGCGAAGCGAAGTCGCGCTGGCCGTCGGCATGGTCGACGTAGGAGCGGATATCTTCATGGGCCAGGTTTGCGCGCAGGCCGAACTGGCGTTCGCTGCCAAACCAGCCGCCCAGGTCGGTGGCGATGTAGCGCTCGCCCAAGGCCGTGCTCGATACCGTGAGCGAACGGATATCCTGCGGGCGCTTGGTCACATAGTTGATCAGCCCGCCGGGTTCGGCTGCTCCGCTTTGCAGGCCCGACAGCCCCTTGAGCAACTCGACCTGCTGCTTGTTCTCCAGCGCCACGTTCTGCTCGCCGGCGATGGTCTGGCCGTTGATGGTGTAGCTGTGGGCGGCGTCCAGTTCGAAGCCGCGCACGTTGAAGTTCTCGTAGTAGCCGATGGGCGCATAGCTCTCGCCGACCGAGGCATCGCTTTGCAGCACCTCGCTGAGCAGGCGCACCTGGCGGTCCTGCAGCAACTGTTCGGTGAACACCGACACCGAGGCGGGGGTGTCGAGCAGCGGCGCCGCGCCAAAGCCGGCCACCGAGGCCTGGCGTGGCTGGTAGCCGTCCTCGAGCACATCGGACACGCTCAGGGGCGCGAGGGTGATGCCGCTGTCGGCCAGGGTGGTGGACGAGCTCAGGGCCAGGCCGAGGCTCAGCAGCCCCAGGGGCAGGCGAGGGTGGTGCAGGGTCATGCGCAGGTTCCTTGAAGGCCAGCAACAGGCGCGCCGGCAGGCGGGGCGCCATGTTACCTGAAGGGGGCCTGCGGGTAGGAGCCAGCCTTGCTGGCGAACGCCGTTACGCGGCCTTCACCTGAGCCGAGCGGCGCTCCACCCACAGCCACACTACCAGCGCCACGCCGCCGATCACCAGCCCCGCCACCACGATGCCGTTCCAGCCGTGGGCCTGGAACAACTGCGTACCCAGCAGCGAGCCCAGTGCGCCACCGATGAAGTAGCAGGTGATGTACCCGGCATTGAGTCGGTTGCGCGCCTCGGGGCGCAGGGCGATCACCGCGTTCTGGTTGCTCACGTGCACCAGCTGTACCGCCAGGTCGAGCACCAGCACGCCAATCAGCAGGGCGGCGAGCGACACCTGGGCGAAGGCCAGCGGTACCCAGGCCAGCACCAGGGCCAGCAGCCCCACGGTGGTGCCCAGCGAGCCCTTGCCGCGGTCGGCCAGGCGCCCGGCCCAGTTCGCGGCCAGGGCGCCGGCCGCACCGGCCAGGCCGAACAGCCCGATCACTGCATCGGAGTAGTGGTAAGGCTCGGCTGCCAGCAGAAACGCCAGGGGTGTCCAGAACAGCGCGAACAGGCAGAACGACAGCAGCCCCAGCAACGAGCGCAGGCGCAGCACCGGCTCATCCACGAACAGGCGGAACACCGAACCGATCAGTGCGGGGTACTTGAGCCCGGCGTGCTGGTGGCGCTCGGGCAGGGCCCTGGCCAGGGCGATGGCGCTCAGGGCCATGAGCGCAGCGGCCAGCAGGTAGATGCTGCGCCAGTCACCCAGGGTCGCCATGAACCCGGCAGCGGTGCGCGCCAGCAGAATGCCCAGCAGCAGGCCGCTCATCAGCGTGCCGACCACTCGCCCGCGCTCGGACGGGTCGCTCAGGCCGGCGGCCATCGGCACCAGTACCTGCGCCACCACCGAGAACAGCCCGGTCAGGGTGGTGCCGATCAGCAGCCACATCAGGCTGGGGGCGAAGGCGCTGATCAGCAGGCCGACCGTGGCGATGGCGATCATGCTGACGATCAGGCGGCGTTGTTCGAACAGGTCACCCAGCGGCGCCAGCAGCAACAGGCCGGCGCCGTAGCTCAGCTGGGCGGCAATCACGATGCTGCCGGCGGTGGCGGTGGTCAGGCCGAAATGCTGAGCGATGCTGTGCAGCAAGGGCTGCGCATAGTAGTTGCTGGCCACGGCCAGGCCGGTGGCGGTGGCCATCAGCAGAATCAGGGCGCGGCTCAGGTGAGTTGTGGCGGGGGCCATGGACCGTCTCGTTGTCAGGGGGGAAGGGGAGTGCATTATCGAAAATGCGCTAGCATGACGCCAATGAATCGTTTAGATCCCATCAATCTCTTGTGCAGATGGAAAGATGAACCTCAAGCAGATCGAATACGCGCTGGCGGTGGCCGATACCGGTAGTTTCACCCGTGCGGCCGAACGTTGTCATGTGGTGCAGTCGGCTTTGAGTCATCAGGTGGCGCGCCTGGAGTCGCAACTGGGCACCTTGCTGTTCGAGCGCAGCTCGCGCCGGGTGCGCCTTACACCTGCCGGCGAAGCCTTCGTGCTCAGCGCACGCACGGCGCTGGAGGCCACCCGGCGCATCGCCGAGGACGTGGCCGCAGCCTGTGGCGAAGTGCGCGGGCGCTTGTCCATCGGCGAGATCAGCTCGCTGACCGAGCTGGACCTGGTGGACCTGCTGGCCGGTTTTCACGGGCAGTACCCGCAGGTGGACATTCGCTGGCTGATCGGCAAGAGCGAGCTGCTGATTGCCGATGTGCGCGAACGGCGCCTGGATGTGGCGTTCATCGGCGTCTGGCCGGGGGAACCGTTGGCGGGGGTGGCGTCGCGCCTGCTGGCGGCCGAGGAACTGGTGGCGGTGCTGCCGCTGCAGCACCCGCTGGCAGGCATCGGGCGTCTGGCGCTGGAGCAACTGGAAGACCAGCCCCTGGTGGACTTCCAGGCTGGCAGCGGCGCGCGTCGACAGACCGACGAGGCATTTGCCGCCGCAGGGGTGCGTCATCGGGTGCAGTTCGAGGTGGGCAGTATCGGCCTGATCGAGAAGTTCGTGCAGCGTGGCCTGGCCCTGGGGCTGGTACCGGCAAGGATCGCCGCAGGCTTCAAGGGCGTTGCCGCAGTACCGGTGTGCGATGCCCCGGTGCGCCACCTGTACGCGATCTGGTCGACCACCCCGACGCCGGCGG
This sequence comes from Pseudomonas sp. FBF18, assembly GCF_024261405.1. Lineage (NCBI taxonomy): Bacteria > Pseudomonadati > Pseudomonadota > Gammaproteobacteria > Pseudomonadales > Pseudomonadaceae > Pseudomonas > Pseudomonas sp. FBF18. Next base: position 696,058 of record NZ_QKRS01000001.1, read on the forward strand.
CGCGGGCCTTCGTCCAGTTGCTGGAGCAGAACCTGGCGGCAAGGGCAAGCCATTAGCCGTGGCAGCCTCTTTGCTGGCAAGCCAGCGAAGTGCTTCAGAGCACTTCCACCAGTTCGTAGACCTGGCGCCCATTGCCCAGTACCAGCACCACCTCGTCGCCCTCGAGCTTGCCCATCAGGCTTTGCCCCAAAGGTGAGCGCGGGGTGATCACCGTGATCAGCGCCTGCCCTTCGCCGATTTTCAGCCCTGCCGCTTCCGGCCCCAGGAACACGCGCTGCTGGCGATCCTGTTCGTCGGCCAGCAGCACCAGGTTGCTCAGTTGCACGCCGGCCTCGGGGTCGTAGTCGCGCAGGGTCAGTTGCTGGTACGCCAGCCGTGCCTGGCGAATCTCCTCCATGCGCCGGGCCTGCCCGGTGGCCAGGTACGAGGCTTCCAGGCCGAGGGTGTCGTACTTGTTCTCGGCGATGTTCTCCTCGGCAGTGGCCGCTTCATACGCGGTCTGCGCAGCACGTTGCGCCACGTCGAGGTCGACGCCCAGGCGCTCGATGATGCGCGCCAGCAGGTCGGTCTTGTTCATCTCAGTTGCAGAACTCAAGGACATTGGCGCGGCTTTTCTCGGTGGGGGCGGTACGGTTCTGTTGCAGCCAGAACTGGCATCTGGGGTTGGACAGGTTGCGCGGGCTGCCCTGGGCCTGCTCCTCGGCCTGCTGCACCGCCTGATCGTGCAGGATCTGCTTGTACTGCTCGAACATGCGGTTCTGCTCCGGCGACTGCTGCGGCGCCACGGCCGGCGCGGGCGGGGCGATCACCTCGTGCAGGGGCTGGCGCAGGTCGGGCAGGTACTGCCAGCCCAGCCACAGGGTCAGCATGATGGCGACGAAACCCAGCCACAGGCCGATGGCCACGCACAGGATCAGTTGCAGCGGGTTTTGCGAAATTTTCAGTTCACGGCGACGCGCACGGTACGACATGGCAGCCTCCTGGCCAGGACAATGGCGGCGATTGTCGCATGCAGCGCGGGTTTTATTCAGCCTCGCTACTGTTGTCTGCAATGATTAACCCGGACAATCGGCGCTTTTTGTTTCCGGCTCAACGCGAGGTGCCTGCCATGAAACCGACCTGGGATATCTTCTGTTGCGTCGTCGACAACTATGGCGACATCGGCGTCACCTGGCGCCTGGCCCGGCAACTGGTGGCCGAACACGACGTGGCGGTGCGCCTGTGGGTGGATGAACTGGCGGCCTTCGTGCGCCTGTGCCCCGAGGCGGACGCCCAGGCCCGGCAGCAATGGCAGCAAGGCGTCGAGGTGTGCCTGTGGCCGGCCGACTGGCAGCCGACGGCAGTGCCGGACGTGGTGATCGGCGCCTTCGGCTGCCACTTGCCAGCGGCCTATGTCCAGGCCATGCAGGACCGCACCGTGCCGGCAGTGTGGCTGAACCTGGAGTACCTGAGCGCCGAGGGCTGGGTGGAAGGCTGCCACGGCCTGCCGTCGCCCCAGGCCAATGGCCTGCGCAAGGTGTTCTTCTTTCCGGGGTTCACGCCCGGTACCGGCGGGTTGCTGCGCGAAGCCACGTTGCTGACGCGTCGCAAGGCGTTCGAAGACGACCCGCAGGCCCGTCAGGCATTCCTGCGCGGCCTGGGCGTGAGGGTGCATGAGGGTGCACGGCTGATCTCGTTGTTCGCCTATGAGAACCCGGGCCTGGCCAGTTGGCTCGATGTGCTGGCCGCCGACACCCGCCCCAGTCACCTGCTGGTGCCCGAGGGGCGCATCCTGGGGGATGTGCAGGCCTGGCTGGGCGAGAGCGGGCTGGGGGTGGGCAGTGTGACGCAGCGTGGGGCGCTGACGGTGCAGATCCTGCCCTTCGTCAGCCAGGATGACTATGATCGGCTGCTGTGGTGCTGCGAGTTCAATGCGGTGCGCGGCGAGGACTCGTTCGTGCGTGCTCAGTGGGCCGGGCGGCCACTGCTGTGGCATATCTATGTGCAGGAAGAGTACGCCCACTGGGAAAAGCTCGAGGCCTTTCTGGACCATTACACCCAGGGCCTGTCGGCCCCGGCAGCCGCCGCGCTGGTGGCGCTGTGGCGGGCCTGGAACATGGATCGCGACATGGGCCAGGCGTGGCGCGAGCTGCTGGCGCACTGGCCGGAACTGAGCGCCCACGCCGAGCGCTGGTGCGCCGCGCAGGCCGCTCAGCCGGACCTTGCCACGGCGCTGGTACAGTTTTGTCGAAATTCGCTATGATATGCGGCCTCGATTTTTGTAAATCCATCCAAATTCGGATATCTCGCAATGAAAACTGGTAAAGAGCTGAAACCCGGTACCGTGATCCGTATCGACAACGACCCTTGGCTGGTTCAGAAAGCTGAATTCACCAAATCGGGCCGTAACAGCGCGATCATGAAGACCAAGCTGAAAAACCTGCTGACCGGCTACAAGACCGAAACCGTCTACAGCGCCGACGACAAGCTGGACGACGTGATCCTCGACCGCAAAGAAGCGACCCTGTCCTTCATCAGCGGCGACACCTACACGTTCATGGACACCACCGACTACACCATGTACGAGCTGAACGCCGAAGACATCGAAAGCGTTCTGCCTTTCGTTGAAGAAGGCATGACCGATGTGTGCGAAGCCGTATTCTTCGAAGACCGCCTGGTTTCCGTAGAGCTGCCGACCACTATCGTGCGTCAGGTCGACTACACCGAAGGTTCCGCCCGTGGCGATACCTCCGGCAAGGTCATGAAGCCTGCCAAACTGAAGAACGGTACCGAGCTGTCGGTCGCCGACTTCATCGAGATCGGTGACTGGATCGAGATCGACACCCGCGAAGGTGGCTCCTACAAGGGCCGCGCCAAGGTTTAAACCTGGCGATCTGCGCGAACACGAAAACCCGGCCAAGGCCGGGTTTTTTTATGCCCTGCATGCGCGGCTGCAGCGCCGTCAGAGGCTGTTCTGCAGGTTGTCGCGCAGTGCCAGCAGCTCGGCCTGCAAGCGTTGCAGGCGCTCCAGCGAGTGGCCGCTGGCGCCCAGGATGCACGGCGGTATCGAGCGTGCCTGCGCTTGCAGGGCACGCCCCTGGGCAGTCAGTTGCACGATCACCACGCGCTCGTCCTCGCGGCTGCGGGTGCGCTTGAGCAGGCCCTCGGCTTCCAGGCGCTTGAGCAAGGGCGTGAGCGAGCCGGGGTCGGTCAGCAGGCGATGGCTGATTTCGCCGACGGTAAGCCCGTCTTGCTCCCATAGCACCAGCATGGCCAGGTACTGCGGGTAGGTCAGGCCCAGTGCCTGCAGCAGTGGCTTGTACACCTTGGTCATGAGCAGTGACGTGGAGTGCAGGGCGAAGCACACCTGATTGTCGAGCAGCAGCTCATCGTAAACGGGCGCTTTGGAGGTGGCGTTCATGCGGCTCCTTTCTATCTGGTCCATGAAATGGTGGCGCGCATGCTATGCGCGCTATTGCCAGCGCAGCTCGCTCTGCAGTGCCAGGTCCCAGGGAGGGATGGGGCTGAAGCGGCTCTTGAGGAATTCGAGCAGCAAACGGCTGCGAGAGTTCGTTTCATGTTCAAGGCGCAATGCATAGACACCGCTGGTTTCGGCCGGGGGCAGCCCGTTCTCGCAGAACAGCGGCAGCAGATCGCCGCGCAGCAGGTACTCGCTGATCAGCCAGGTGGGCAGGTGCGCGATGCCCAGGCCCGCCAGGGCGCCGAACAGCAGGGTCTCGGCGTTGTTGGCGCTCATGCGCATGCGCGAGGGGCGCAGCAGACGCATCTGCCCGTCCACCGCGAAGCGCCAGGCGAAGGGTGGGGCCAGGCCATCCCAGTCCAGCCCGTCGTGCTCTGGCAGGTCGCAGGGGCTGGCAGGCACGCCACGGGCCTGCAGGTAGGCGGGGCTGGCGCAGGCAATGCGCACCATGTACGCCAGTGGTGTTGCCACCAGCCGGGTATCGGCCAGAGGGCCTGCACGCAGCACCAGGTCGACTTCGCCCAGGTGCGCGCCCTGCAGGTCGACGAAGCTGTCGATCAGGCGCAGTTGTACATCCAGGCCCGGGTACGCCACCAGAAAATCGGCGATGGCCGGTGCCAGGTGGCGGCGGCCGAACGCCGAAGGCGCATCGATGCGGATCAGGCCTTCCGGTGCATTGCTCAGCGACACGGCCTCGGCGCGGGCCAGACGCAGTTCTTCGACGATACGCCGGGCGCGTTCGGCGAATGCATTGCCGGCGGGCGTGGGGCGTACCGCATGGGTGCTGCGCACGAACAGGCGGCTGCCCACGGCGGCCTCCAGGGTATCGATGCGTCGGGCCACCGCCGAAGGGGTCAGCGGGTGGCGCCGCGCCGCGGCAGAAAAGCTGCCGCTTTCGAGCACATCGAGAAACAGGCTCAGGTGTTGGGTGAGGGCGTCCGGGGTCATGGTGGTTGCTTGTGCGAATTGGGCACAGCCATTGTGCGTTGCTGTGCGTTTCCCCGCTAGCCCGCCATCGGTAGCATGGCGCTATTGCAGAGCAGAGAGGCGAGCATGGTCGAGTGGTTGATGTACATCGTATTGGGAGCAGGGCTGGGTACCCTGGGCGGGCTGTTCGGGATCGGCGGCGGCCTGATCGCGATCCCCGTGCTGGGCGTGCTGTTCGGCCTTGACCAGCAACTGGCCCAGGGCACCGCGCTGGTGATGGTGGTGCCGAACGTGTTGCTGGCGCTGTGGCGCTATCACCAGCGCAATCGCATCGAGCTGCGTCATGCATTGCCCTTGTCGCTGGCCGGCTTCGTGTTCGCCTGGCTCGGCTCGATCTGGGCGGTGGGGTTGGATGCACAGGCCATGCGCGTCGGCTTCGTGGTGTTTCTGGTGGCGCTGACGGTGTGGAACCTGGTGCGCATGTTCACTCGCAACTCGCCGCCTTCGACCGAGTTGCGCCAGCCCTGGCCCTGGCTGGGTGTGCTGGGCGGGGGTGCCGGTGTGGTCGGCGGGCTGTTCGGGGTAGGGGGCGCGGTGGTCGCCACACCGGTGCTGACCAGTGTGTTCGGCACCACCCAGGTGGTTGCCCAGGGCCTGTCGCTGGCACTGGCGGCGCCCAGTACCTCGGTCACGCTGCTGACCTACGGGCTGCACCAGCATGTGGACTGGAACATGGGCATCGCGCTGGCACTGGGCGGCTTGCTGAGTATCAGCTGGGGCGTGAAGCTGGCCCATGCGCTGCCGGAAAAGGTCCTGCGCTCGTTGTTCTGTGTGTTTCTGGTGGTGTGCGCGTTGATGCTGGGCTTCAGGGTCTGAAGCCCGCCGCGGGTCGAGCCGGCACGGCCGTCGAGGGCCGTGCAGGTGTCAGCGCCGTACCTGCTTGAGCGTTTCGGCGATCAGGAACGCCAGCTCCAGCGACTGGTCGGCGTTCATGCGCGGGTCGCAGTGGGTGTGGTAACGGTCCGACAGCGCGTCTTCGGTGATCGGCCGGGCGCCGCCGATGCATTCGGTGACGTTCTGACCGGTCATCTCGATGTGAATGCCACCGGCATGGCTGCCTTCGGCCTGGTGCACCTGGAAGAACTGCTTGACCTCGCCCAGGATCTGCGCGAAATCGCGGGTCTTGTAGCCGCTGCTGGCCTTGATGGTATTGCCGTGCATCGGGTCGGAGCTCCACAGCACCTTGCGCCCCTCGCGCTCGACGCTGCGGATCAGCCCCGGCAGGTGCTCGCCGACCTTGTTGGCCCCCATGCGCACGATCAGGTTGAGCCGGCCCGGGTCGTTGGCCGGGTTGAGGATGTCGATCAGGCGGATCAGCTCCTCGGTGTTCATGCTCGGGCCCACCTTGACCCCGATCGGGTTGTTCACCCCGCGCAGGAACTCCACGTGGGCGCCGTCCAGCTGACGGGTGCGATCACCGATCCAGAGCATGTGCGCCGAGCAGTCGAAGTAGTCGCCGGTCAGGCTGTCGCGCCGCACGAAGGCTTCCTCGTAGTTGAGCAGCAGCGCCTCGTGCGCGGTGAAAAAGCTGGTTTCGCGCAGTTGCGGCGAGCTGTCCATGCCGCAGGCGCGCATGAAGGCCAGGGTCTCGTCGATGCGGTCGGCCAGCTGGCTGTACTTTTCGGCCAGCGCCGAGTTGGCGATGAAGTCCAGGTTCCACTTGTGCACCTGGTGCAGGTCGGCGAAACCACCCTGGGCGAAGGCGCGCAGCAGGTTGAGGCTGGCGGTGGACTGGTGATAGGCCTGCAGCAGGCGCTCCGGGTCGGGCACGCGGCTGGCAGGGTCGAAGCCGATGCCGTTGACGATGTCGCCCCGGTAGGCCGGCAGGGTCACCTCGCCGATGGTTTCGTCATTGGACGAGCGCGGCTTGGCGAACTGCCCGGCCATGCGCCCCACCTTGACCACCGGGCAGCCGGCGGCAAAGGTCATGACGATGGCCATCTGCAGCAGCACCTTGAAGGTGTCGCGGATTTTCGCTGCCGAGAACTCGGCAAAGCTTTCGGCGCAATCGCCGCCCTGCAGCAGGAAGGCACGGCCTTCGGTCACTTCGGCGAACTGGCGGCGCAGCTCGCGCGCCTCGCCGGCGAACACCAGCGGCGGGTAGCTGGCCAGGGTCTGCTCGACCTTGAGCAGGTGCGCTGCATCGGGGTAGTGCGGTTGCTGCTGGATCGGCAGGGCACGCCAGCTATCGGGACTCCAGGGTTGGCTCATCACAGGCTCGGTTTCTATCGGAAAAGGGCTGTGAACATGCTAACACCTGGACCCTGCCTTGTTGCATCGCCTGTATTGACGGACAATGGTCGTTTTTGCTTGGGCACATGCAGGTGTCGGGAGAGAGCATGACAGAGGAACGGGTAGAGCGGCTGCTGGCGCAGGTGCACGACGAGTTCGGCACCATCAGCGTGCTGGAAGTCGAGGACTACCGCTTTCTCGAGTTTGGCGAGGCCATCGAGCAGAGCTGCGTATTCACTGCCGACCCGAGCTGGCTGGAGTACGACTATACCCGCGCCATGCTGGTGGGCGCGCTGTGCCACTGCGAGCCTGAAAGTGCGCTGTTTCTCGGCCTGGGTGCCGGTACCCTGACCCAGGCCTGCCTGAAGTTCCTGCCCCTGGAGGACGTGGAGGCCATCGAGCTGCGTCCCGAGGTGCCGCGCCTGGCCATCGAGTACCTGGGGCTGGACGATGATCCGCGCCTGTACATCCGCGTGGGTGATGCGGTCGAGCTGCTGGAGACGGCCGAGCCTGCCGACCTGATCTTCGTCGACCTCTACACCGACCACGGGCCCGGCGTCGGCCACCTGGCCTGGAAGTTTCTCGAAGACTGCCAGAAGCGCCTGAACCCCGGCGGCTGGCTGGTCATCAACCAGTGGGCCACCGATGACGGCAAGCCGCTGGGCGCTGCGCTGTTGCGCGGGCTGTATCACCGCCATTACTGGGAGCTGCCGGTGAAGGAGGGCAACGTCATCCTGCTGGTGCCCGCCGACCTCGACCAGACCCTCGACCGGGAGGCGCTCACCGCGCGCGCCCGGGCCCTTGAACCGCGCCTGGGCTACTCCCTGCAGCGCCTGATCGAGGTGATCCGACCGGCATCTTGAATAAATCGTTTCAGCTCCGGCCGCGCCGCCAACAGACGCGTGGGCCTCGATCATCGGCAAGGGCTGTCGATTCGAGGCCTCCGGGCTTCTCTTCCCTGTAAAAAAGTCTCACGCGATGCAGGAAATCGGGTATAGTACGCGCCGGTCTTTTACCGGACCTCGTTCAGGTAGTGCAATTCCCCGAAGCCAGCTTCGGCTGCGCGTCCGCACCGCGGACTCTGCCTTGACGTTCCTTTTTTTCTTCAATCGTTTTCGCAAATCCCCGCCGACAAAGCTGCCAGGGTGACCTTCGGGTCTTACAAGGCATGTGCAGCTTTGGAGCATGGGTCTTTGCGGATGCACTTAGAGGCAGACCCATGACCCAGGAAACCGGCGGCTTCGCCGCTCTCGATCTTCATCCAAGTATTGTTGCCGCCGTTATCGCCACTGGCTACGAAGAGCCATCGGCCATTCAGCAGCAATCGATCCCGATTATTCTTGCCGGTCATGACATGATCGGTCAGGCGCAGACAGGTACCGGTAAAACCGCTGCCTTCGCTCTGCCAATCCTGCACCGCATCGACCCGAGCAAGCGCGAGCCGCAAGCCCTGATCCTGGCGCCAACCCGTGAGTTGGCGCTGCAAGTAGCTACCGCATTCGAAACCTACGCCAAGCAGATGCCGGGCGTTACCGTGGTAGCGGTATACGGTGGTGCCCCGATGGGCCCACAACTCAAAGCAATCCGTAACGGCGCGCAGATCGTCGTCGCTACCCCTGGCCGTCTGTGCGACCACCTGCGTCGCGACGAGAAGGTGCTGGCTACCGTCAATCACCTGGTGCTCGACGAAGCTGACGAAATGCTCAAGCTGGGCTTCATGGACGACCTGGAAGTCATCTTCAAGGCCATGCCGGAAACCCGCCAGACCGTACTGTTCTCGGCCACCCTGCCGCAGTCGATCCGTGCGATCGCCGAGCGTCACCTGCGTGACCCGAAACACGTCAAGATCCAGACCAAGACCCAGACCGTGACTGCCATCGAGCAGGCACACCTGATGGTCCACGCCGACCAGAAGGTCTCGGCGGTACTGCGCCTGCTGGAAGTCGAAGAGTTCGATGCACTGATCGCCTTCGTACGTACCAAGCAAGCCACCCTGGACCTGGCCAGCGCCCTGGAAGCCAAAGGCTACAAGGCTGCTGCGCTCAACGGTGACATCGCCCAGAACCAGCGTGAGCGCGTCATCGACTCGCTCAAGGACGGTCGCCTGGACATCGTCGTCGCTACCGACGTCGCTGCCCGTGGTCTGGACGTACCGCGCATCACCCACGTGTTCAACGTCGACATGCCGTACGATCCGGAGTCCTACGTTCACCGTATCGGCCGTACCGGCCGTGCCGGTCGCGAAGGTCGTGCACTGCTGCTGGTCACCCCGCGTGAGCGCCGCATGCTGCAGGTGATCGAGCGTGTGACCGGCCAGAAGGTTGCCGAAGTTCGTCTGCCCAACGCCCAGGCCGTACTGGACGCGCGCATCAAGAAGCTCACCAACAGCCTCGCGCCGCTGGTTGCCGATGCAGAAGCTACCCACGGTGATCTGCTCGACCGCCTGACTGCCGACATCGGTTGCAGCCCGCGTGCCCTGGCCGCGGCCCTGCTGCGCAAGGCCACCAATGGCCAGGCGCTGACCCTGGAAGCCGTCGAGAAAGAGCAGCCGCTGGTGCCGACTTCGGCCCCACGTGGTGATCGTCCTGCCGGTGAGCGCTCCGAGCGTGGCGAGCGTGAGCGTCGCGCGCCGATGCCACTGGGTGAAGGTCGTGCACGTTGCCGTACCGCGCTGGGTGCGCGTGACGGTATCGCGGCCAAGAACCTGCTGGGTGCGATCCTCAACGAAGGCGGCCTGGCCCGCGAAGCGATCGGTCGCATCCAGGTGCGCGACAGCTTCAGCCTGGTCGAGCTGCCGGAAGATGGCCTCGAGAAGCTGCTGACCAAGCTCAAGGACACTCGCGTTGCCGGCAAGCAGCTGAAGCTGCGTCGTTATCGCGAAGATTGATCTTCGAGTGAAATGAAAAATCCCCGACTGGTTCGGGGATTTTTTTTGCCTGGGCGGCCTGTTTCGCTTGTAGGGGCCGGCCTTGCCGGGGAAAGGGCTGCCGCCTCAGTCGAACCGATAGATATCCATTCCCAGTGCTCCCAGGGTAAAGCCCTGGTGCTCGATCGCGAACCGCTCGCCCGCGCCGCGGGCAAAGTACAGCGGCAGCAGGTGCTCGTCGCTCGGGTGGTTGCGCACCGCAAACGGCGCCTGCCGGCGATAGTCATGCAGGGCCGGCGTGTCGCCCGCAGCCAGCTTGTCGATCATCCAGTCGCGAAACGCCAGTGCCCAGGGCTCTACGCTCTCGGGGCCGGCATGCCAGTCGAGTTCGCGCAGGTTGTGGGTAATGCTGCCGGAGCCGATCAGCAGCACGCCTTCCTCGCGCAGGGCCGCCAGTGCCTGGCCTACCTGTTGCTGGTACGCCGGGCCGTGCTGGCTGGGCAGTGATACCTGCACCACCGGTATGTCCGCCGCCGGGTACATCAGCGTCAGGGGCACCCACGCGCCATGGTCGAAAGGCCGCTTGGCGTCGAGTGTTGTGGGCAGCCCGGCTTCATTGAGCCGTTGCCTTACCTGTTCGGCGAGCTGTGGGTCGCCGGGGGCAGGGTACTGCACGGCATACAAGGCGGCCGGAAAGCCGCCGAAGTCGTGCCAGGTGGGTGGGTGCGGGTTGCTTGTCACGCGCAGTTCGGTGGTTTCCCAGTGCGCAGACATCACGACGATCGCTCTGGGGCGCGGCAGTTGCGCCGCCAGGCGCGCAAGTGCCGGGCCGCTGGCACCCGGTTCCAGTGCCAGCATGGGAGAGCCATGGGAGATAAACAGGCTGGGCAGCATCGGGGTGGTCCTGAAGGTTAATATGCAGCCATCTTCAGGCAGATCATTGATCTAAATCTAATATAAGTTTTTGCGGTATTTAATCGAATTTATCGAGGTAAGGTTATGCAGCCCGCGTTCTGGCACAACCGCTGGGAGAACGATCTGATCGGCTTTCACCAGCAGCAGGTCAACCCGTATCTGCAGCAGCATTGGCCCGCACTGGGCATTGCGCCTGGTGCCCGTGTACTGGTGCCGCTGTGCGGCAAGAGCCTGGACATGGCGTGGCTGGCCGCGCAAGGCCACGACGTGCTTGGGGTGGAGTTGTCCGAGCGGGCGGTGAAGGACTTTTTTTCCGAGCATGAGCGGGAGCCGCAGGTTTCGCAGCAGGGGGCCTTCACGGTCTACCGCAGCGAGGGCATCGAGTTGTGGTGTGGCGATTTCTTCGCACTGACCGCGGGTGACGTGCGGGGCTGTACGGGCCTTTACGACCGTGCCGCGATCATCGCCTTGCCGCCTGCCATGCGCGAGCGGTATGTGGCGCATCTGCAGCAGCTCCTGCCGTCGCCTTGCAAGGGCCTGTTGATTACTCTGGACTACGATCAGGCGGTTACTGACGGTCCGCCCTTTGCCGTGCCCGATGAAGAGGTCGAGCGCCTGTTCGGCGAGCATTGGCAGTTGGCGATCGCCGCGCAGGACGACGTGTTGGCGCAGAGCCCCAGGTTCATCAAGGCGGGTGCTGATCGGCTGCTGGAGCGGGTGTACCGTCTGCAACGCTGAAATGAAAAAGGGCGACCCGTGGGTCGCCCTTCCTGTTTGCCTGCTGCTCGCTTAGCCGCGACGACGCAGGGCTTCGATACGATCTTCCAGCGGCGGGTGACTCATCAGCAGACCTGCCAGGCCCTGCTTGAGGCCACCATTGATGCCGAAGGCATTCAGGGTGTCAGGCATGTGCACAGGCACGCCCTGTTCAGAACGCAGGCGCTGCAGCGCGCCGATCATCGCGTTGGTGCCGGCCAGGCGGGCGCCGGCTTCGTCGGCGCGGAACTCGCGTTTGCGCGAGAACCACATGACGATGATGCTGGCCAGGATACCCAGGACCAGTTCGGCAACGATGGTCGCGATGTAGTAGGCAATGCCCTGGCCTTCTTCGTTCTTGAAGATCACCTTGTCGACGAAGTTGCCGATGATGCGTGCGAAGAACATCACGAAGGTGTTGACCACACCCTGTACCAGCGCGAGGGTCACCATGTCGCCGTTGGCGACGTGGCCGATCTCGTGGGCCAGCACGGCGCGTACTTCATCACGCGAGAAACGCTCGAGCAGGCCCTGGCTGACCGCGACCAACGCATCGTTGCGATTCCAGCCGGTAGCGAAGGCGTTGGCCTCATAGGCCGGGAAGACGCCCACCTCGGGCATCTTGATGCCTGCCTGGCGGGAAAGCTCTTCGACGGTCTGCAGCAGCCATTGCTCATGGTGGGTGCGCGGCTGGGTGATGATCTGGGTACCGGTGCTCATCTTCGCCATCCACTTGGAGATGAACAGCGAGATCAGCGAGCCGGCAAAGCCGAACACAGCGCAGAAAATCAGCAACTGGTCGAGCTTGAGGTCAACCCCGTTTGCCGCCATGAACCCGTTGAAGCCGAACAGGCTCAGGGTGATGCTGGCAATCAGCACGACCGCAAGGTTGGTGGCCACAAACAGCAAAATGCGCATCATGGTTGTTACGTTCTCCTGACGGATAGAAAGCTTGCGTATGCGGGGTATATAAGGTGCGCGCTCCGTGTATTCAACCGGGCGACTATTTCAAACTGTGTACTTGTGCGGGCAGGCGCGGAGAATGCCAGGTGCGCGAGCCAGAGCGGCAGGCTTGAGGTTGGCCCGTGGCCTGCGCCAGGGCTGGCGCAGGCAGGCATTCGGGCTTACTGCTGGTAGGTCTTGAGGAAATTGCCGATGCGACCGATCGCCTGCTCCAGGTCATCGACACGTGGCAGGGTCACGACGCGGAAGTGGTCGGGCCACGGCCAGTTGAAGGCGGTGCCTTGCACGATCAGCAGTTTTTCCGACAGCAGCAGGTCGAGGGCGAACTTTTCGTCATTGAAGATCGGGCAGACCTTCGGGTCGATGCGCGGGAAGGCATACAGGGCGCCCATCGGCTTGACGCAGCTGACCCCTGGAATGTCGTTGAGCAGCTCCCAGGTACGGTTGCGCTGCTCCAGCAGGCGACCTGGCGGCAGCACCAGGTCATTGATGCTCTGGTAGCCGCCCAGTGCGGTCTGGATGGCGTGCTGGCTCGGCACGTTGGCGCACAGGCGCATGTTGGCCAGCATGTCGATGCCTTCGATATAGCTCTGGGCGTGCTGCTTGGGCCCGGACAACGCCAGCCAGCCGGAGCGGAAGCCCGCCACCCGGTACGACTTGGACAGGCCGTTGAAGGTCAGGCAGAGCAGGTCGGGGGCCAGCGAGGCGGTGCAGATGTGCACGGCATCGTCGTACAGGATCTTGTCGTAGATCTCGTCGGAGAACACCACCAGGTTGTGTTGGCGGGCGATTTCCAGCATGCCCAGCAGCAACTCGCGCGAGTACACCGCGCCAGTGGGGTTGTTCGGGTTGATGATCACCATGGCCTTGGTGTTGGGGGTGATCTTGGCCTTGATGTCGGCAAGGTCGGGGAACCAGTCGGCCTGCTCGTCGCACAGGTAGTGCACCGGGTTGCCGCCGGCCAGGCTCACCGCAGCGGTCCACAGCGGGTAGTCCGGGGCCGGGATCAGCACCTCGTCGCCGTTGTTGAGCAGGGCCTGCATCGACATCACGATCAGCTCGGACACGCCGTTGCCCAGGTAGATGTCCTCGATGCCGACACCTTCGACCTGCTTCTGCTGGTAGTACTGCATCACCGCCTTGCGCGCGCTGAACAGGCCCTTGGAGTCGCTGTAGCCCTGGGCGGTGGGCAGGTTGCGGATCACATCCTGGAGGATCTCGTCGGGCGCCTCGAAACCAAAGGGCGCCGGGTTGCCGATGTTCAGCTTGAGGATGCGGTGGCCTTCCTCCTCCAGGCGTTTGGCGTGCTTGAGCACCGGGCCGCGAATGTCGTAGCAGACATTGGCGAGCTTGTTCGATTTGCTGACCTGCATGATGTGATCCCGATTAGAAAAGATCGCCGCGCATTGCGCTGTGAAAACGTTTGAAATGCGTGTAACGCGGGTGCCAGACTGACGTCTGATGAGGCGCAATAATACGTGCCACCCGCGTTGTCGAAAAGACGCAGTGCGGGGTTTTTAATTCAGCGAGGCCTGGTGATGGAAAAGATCGAGAAAACCCTGGAAGAATGGCGTGCGATGCTCGACCCCGAGCAGTACAACGTGTGTCGCCTGAAGGGCACCGAGCGCCCGTTCAGCGGCAAGTACAACAGCACCCGCACCGATGGCGTCTACCATTGCATCTGCTGCAACAAGCCGCTGTTCGATTCCAGGGCCAAGTTCGACTCCGGCTGCGGCTGGCCCAGCTTCTACGAGCCTATCGCCGACAACGCGATGGTCGAGATCCGCGATACCTCACATGGCATGATTCGCACCGAAGTCACCTGCGCCACTTGCGATGCCCACCTGGGCCATGTGTTTCCCGACGGCCCGCCGCCCACCGGTCTGCGCTACTGCATCAACTCGGTGTGCCTTGACCTGGTGCCGCGACAGTAACCCACCCGAACGCAGGAGACGCGGTCATGGCCGACAACAGTTTGCTCAATATTCCCTGCACCACCCTGCGGGGCGAGCAGAAAACCCTGGCGGATTACCCGGCAAGGGCGGTGCTGGTGGTCAATACCGCCAGCCAGTGCGGGTTCACGCCACAGTACAAGGGCCTGGAGTCGCTATGGCAGCGCTATCGCGAGCGCGGCCTGGTGGTGTTGGGCTTTCCCTGCAACCAGTTCGGCAAGCAGGAGCCGGGCGATGAGCTGGCGATATCGCAGTTCTGTGAAGCCAACTTTGGCGTGAGCTTTCCCCTGTTCAGAAAGGTCGAGGTCAATGGGGCGGGAGCGCATCCCCTGTTCGCCGCGCTCAAGCAGAGGGCTCCCGGCCTGTTCGGTTCGCAGGCGATCAAGTGGAATTTCACCAAGTTCCTGGTCGATCCGCAGTCGGGTGCCGTGAGCCGTTATGCGCCCAGCACCAAGCCCGAGGCGCTGGCGGGCGATATCGAAAAGCTGCTGCGCTAGGTTTCAGGGGCTGTTGGCGGCACCCAGTGATCGATCAGCGCCAGCAACTCTTCGCGGCGAAAGGGTTTGGCCAGGTAGTCGTTCATGCCTGCCGCCCGGCAGCGTTCGCGTTCCTCGGGCATGGCGTTGGCGGTAAGTGCCACGATGGGCAGGTCGGGCCAGCGTCCGCTCTGGCGTATGCGTCGGCTGGCCTCGTAGCCGTCCATCACCGGCATGTTGCAGTCCATCAGCACCAGGTCGAAGGCGGCTTGCTCCAACTGCTCCAGGGCCTCCCCGCCGTGGGCGGCCACGATCACCTCGCAGCCCAGCTTGCCCAGCATGCCCTTGGCGACCAGCTGGTTCACCGGGTTGTCTTCCACCAGCAGGATGCGGGCACGACGCTCGCTGGTCTGGGTGCCTGCCTGGGCGACCGGGCCTGCATCTTCACTGCCCTGCAGAATGCGCTGCAAGGTCTGGTACAGGGCGTTGCGGGCCAGCGGGCGGGCCTGCTGCTGCAGCGGCGTCAGCTGGGCGGCTTCTTCCCCCGGCAGGAAGTTGCCATAGGCGGTCACCAGCAGGATTGGCGCCTTGAGTGACGGACGCAGGCCGAACAGGCCATCCAGGTTGTCGGTGATCAGCAGGTCGGGCTCCTGGTCGACCAGGCTGTCGATGCTGTCATGGCGCGAGTACGTCAGCCCCCAACGTGGCAGCAGGCTCTGCAGCAGTTCGGCAAGGCCGCTGCTGGCGCTGCTGATCGCCACCACCTTGCCGCGCAGGGGGGCGGGTGCAATCGCCGGGGTGTGGGAGGCCAGCGGCAGCTCGACACTGAACTGGCTGCCGAAGCCAGCTTCCGAACTGATGCTCAGGCGCCCCTGCATGGCTTCGCAAAGGTTGCGGGTCAGCGCCAGGCCCAGGCCGGTGCCGCCATACTGGCGGGTAATGCCGGCACCGGCCTGGGTGAAAGGCTGAAAGATCCTGACCTGGGCTTCCAGCGGGATGCCGATGCCCGTGTCGCAGACCTCCAGGCGCACGCCGCCGGGGTAGGTGCCCAGGCGAACGTCGACACGCCCGAACCGGGTGAACTTGAGCGCATTGGACAGCAGGTTGCTGACGATCTGGCGCACCCGGGTGGGGTCACCCAGCACGCTGCTGGGAAACTGCGGATCGATCAGGCAGGTCAGCTCCACGCTGGGCGCCGCGTTCTGCGACAGCAGGTTGGCGGTGTCTTCCACCAGGGCGCCGAGGTCGAAGGGGATGCGCTCCAGCTCCAGCTGGCCGGCGTCGAACTTGGACAGGTCGAGAATATCGTTGAGCAGTTCCACCAGTACCTTGCCCGAGTCGTGGGCGATGGACAGCTGCTGGCGTTGTTCGGCGTTGAGCGGGCTGTCCAGCGACAGCGCGATCATGCCCAGCAGGCCATTGAGCGGGGTGCGGATCTCGTGGCTCATGTTGGCCAGGAATGCGGCACGGGCCTGGGCCATGTCCAGCGCTCGGCGTCGCGCCTGCTCCAGTTCCTCGTTGGACTGGCTCAGGCGGGTGTTGCTGGACTTGAGTTCGTTGGTACGGGCCGAAACGATGTTTTCCAGCTCGTTGAGGTAGTCGGTCAGGCGGTTTTCGGCGTTGCGCCGCTGCTGGATCTCGGTGGCCATGCTCACGAACTGCTGGTTGGCGACCTTGACCAGCACGCCGATCTCGTCCTGTTCGTGACCGGGCGGGAAGGCCAGCTTGTTCTGGTTGGGCGCGCGCGCATTGCTGTTGCTCAGGGCGCTGATCACCCGCACCAGCGGCTTGGTCAGCATGAAATAGAACAGTGCCAGCAGGATGCCGGTCAGCACCAGGCTGCGCACGAACCCGTTGAGCAGCGTTACTTCGGCCCGCTTCAGAAAGCGGCTGCCGAAGGCGAAGGTGTCGACTTCAAGATACAGGGTGCCGAGGTACTCGCTGGGCATCTGGTCGAGCATCAGGCGATCCTGGAACTGCCGGCTCTGGCCGAAGAGAAAATCACTCACTACCCGATAGCTGCTTTGTTCGCGCGGGCGCTGCACATCGGACAACACGCTGTCGGTGTTGTCGATCAGGCGCGCACGGGTGATGGCGGGGGATTTGAGCAGGCCCAGGGTCAGTTCGTTGGCCAGTTCCGCGTCGAGGTTGTAGGCAATGCGCGAGGCGGGGTTGTGGCTGATTTGCAGCAGTGCCTGCATCTCGCGATTGATAGAGGCGTCTTCGCTGGCATAATCGATGCCGATCTGGATGAGACTGAGCAATGTTCCCAGGATGAAACCGACCAGGACCGTCAGCCGGGCTTGCTTGTAAGACAGGCGATTGGTGAACTTGATATCCATGTATCCCGAGCCAGTTCCACTTTCCGTGCGCTGCGCAAGCATAGCCGATCACCCCCGGTAGCTGGCAGGTACTGTCGCACATTCAGGCTTTCCCAAGAATCTGTGTCGAGGACATAACGTGGACTCTCGCTTGAATGCTTTCCTGGAGCGCGCCGAATCGGTATTGGCGCGTCTGGAACCGCTGCTGCCGGCATTGCGCCCCAGCATCGATTGGACCCAGTGCCTGGCTGCCCGTTGGCAGCGCGAAGGGCGCAGCGGTTTTCTGCTGCCGCTCGAGGTCAGCCTGGACATGCGCCTGACCGACCTGATCGGTGTCGACAGGCAGCGTGAACAACTGGGCCGCAATACCCGCCAGTTCATCGACGGCATGCCCGCCAACCACGCGCTGCTGTGGGGCTCGCGCGGCACCGGCAAGTCGTCGCTGGTGCGTGCCTTGCTGGCAGAGTACGCCCCACAGGGGCTGCGCCTGATCGAGATCGAGCGTGACCACCTGGCGGACCTGCCGCGGGTGGTGGAACAACTGCACAAACTGCCACAGCGTTTCGTGCTGTTCTGCGATGACCTGTCGTTCGAGGCCGGGGAGGGCGACTATCGCGTGCTCAAGAGCGTGCTGGACGGCTCTCTCGAGCAGGCGCCGGACAACGTTCTGCTGTATGCCACCTCCAACCGTCGGCACCTGGTGCCGGAAAAGCAGAGCGACAACGAGAACTGGAAGATGGTCGACGGCGAGCTGCACCCCAGCGAGGCCGTCGAGGACAAGATTGCCCTGTCGGACCGCTTCGGTCTGTGGCTGTCGTTCTACCCGTTCACCCAGGAGCACTTCCTTGATGTGGTCGAGCACTGGATCACCCAGCTGGCGCTGGCGTCAGGTCTGGTCTGGGCACGGGATGAAGAGCTGGACAAGGCCGCGATCCGCTGGGCAACCGGCCGCGGCAATCGCAATGGCCGCTGCGCCTATCAATTTGCCCGCTATTGGGTGGGCCTGAAACTGCTGGAGCAACAGTAATGATCGATTTGAATGCAGTGGGGGGCGGCCAGTGCGGCTATGACCTGCTGGCGGCGCAGCTGGAAGCACTACTGGACGGGGAGCGGGATTTCATTGCCAACGCTGCGCAGCTTTCCGCCTTTCTGTACAGCCAGGTCGAAGACCTGAACTGGGCAGGTTTCTACCTGGCGCGCGGTGAAGAGCTGGTGCTGGGGCCGTTTCAGGGGCAGGTTGCGTGTGTACGCATCCCGTTCGGGCGCGGGGTGTGCGGGGCTGCGGCGGCTACACGCCAGACCCAGCGTGTGGAGGATGTGCATGCCTTCCCGGGGCATATTGCCTGTGACAGCGCCTCCAACAGCGAGTTGGTGATCCCTCTGGTCAAGGACGGTGCGCTGATCGGCGTGCTGGACCTGGACAGCCCTGTACTTGCACGCTTCGGTGAGCAGGATCAGGCCGGGCTGGAGCGTCTGGCGCGGATTTTCCTGGATTCGACGGACTGCTGAGGCGGGTAGAGGCGTTGCGCCCATTCGCCAACAAGCTCCTGTCGGGGGCTGCTGGCGAATGGGTTGTGTTGTAATCAGTCGTAGATGACTTTCTTCTTCCAGTCTTCTTCGGTGTCGGACTTCAGCCCTTCGGTCAGTGGGTTGACCTCGTCTTCGGTTGGCTGGTTCTGGCTCAGTACCATGGCGTTGGCGCGTGCCAGCAGTTTGTCCATATAGTCGAGCTGCTCGCGGTAGAGCACCGGATCAGGTTGCTTGCGCAGGTACTGCACGCCCCGTTCGAACGCCAGGCGGGCCTGCCCCGGCTGGTTCTGCTGCAGCGCATGCTGCCCCAGGTTGTTGAAGAACTCGATGTGCAGCAGCACCAGGATATGGCGAATTTCCTTTACCCAGTACTTGGCTTCGTTGGTCGGCAGGAAGCCTTCCTGGGAGGCGCGCACCACCTGGCTGTGCAGGGCTTCGAGCAGAAAGCGTACATCCTTGGCACGGGCTTCGGTCTGGATCGGGCCGGGAGGGTTGTTCACCGGTATGCCATCGCCCAGGGCAATCAGGCCCTGGAGCTCGCTGATGCGTGCCTGGATTTCACGGTTGTGCTTGTCCAGGGCCAGGCGGCGCTGGTTCAGGTTCAGTTCGAGGCGGGTCAGCAGCAGCTTGAGTGCCGGGGTCATCAACTGGCCGGGGAAGGTTTCGGTGATTTCGCCACAACGACGCAAGCGGTCGGCCAGCTCGATCTTGAGACGGGCTCGTTCCAGCTTGTTGCTCTCGACTACATTGTTCAGGTAGCCAATCACGATCAAGAGTGCGATACCCGCTACTATAAGCAGGGTGATCAGAAGTGGTGTCACCGTTAACGCCTCATACAGGAAGGTTTGCCGTTTGAGTGTAGTGGCTTCGCTTTTGCCCGGATAGAGCTGTTTGGCAGTTGAGCAGGGCGGATTGCTGGCATTTTGCCTTGAGGTGCCGCCAGCACTGGGCCGCGTCGCGTATGTGCGTCAGAAAATAATCGTCAAGGCTCAGGCGCGCTACGGCCCCCGTGGCAGCGTAAAGCAGGGCGAAGTCATTGATTTAAATAAATTTATATCTAGGGGTTGACGACTTCTCAAAGCACCCCTAGAATGCGCGCCACTTGCAGCGTAAAGCACACAGCGAAACGCGGCAGGGAGTGAATGTTGTAGTGT
>NZ_QKRS01000001.1:715694-767683 GCF_024261405.1 Pseudomonas sp. FBF18
AAATTCAAAGAAAACGCCGTTCGTATGAACGGCGTTTTTTTTTGTCTCGATTAAAGTTCTTTTTTCGCAAGTCTGTAGGAAGGTGCTCCGATGCAGGTGGTGCGGGGCTGTCCGACACTTCGGATTGAGGTAGAATGCCGCTCTTATTTGTCGGTCGTGCGAACTTGCTCTGGTTGATTTTCAGCCCCCTCAATGCAGGTGAAGCCGATCACCCCGACAGGTGCCCGCTGCTTGTCTTGCGCCTGTTTGTTCACTCGAAAGATTAATGGACTTAATCATAGCGTCGAAAATCGTGGCCTCTATTTTCATATAGATCAGGCTAAACCCATTACTGGCACAAGGGAGCCTTAATGAAGCTTCTCATGATCACCAACTGCCCGCAGATGGCAGGTTTCGCTGTCGAGAATGGTGTAGACCGCATTTTCGTGGACACGGAAATCACTGGCAAAGAGGCACGTCAGGGCCACCTGAACACAGTTATCAGCAAGCACACCCTCGATGACGTGCGACGTGTCAGGCCCGCCGTGCCGTCAGGTCGTTTGCTTGTGCGCATAAATCCTGTCCACGAAGGCAGCCAGGCCGAGATCGATCAGGCTATTGATGCAGGGGCCGATATCCTGATGCTTCCCATGTTCAGGGGGCCTGACGAAGTTCGCACGTTCACTCAGGCGGTACGGGGCAGGGTGCGCTGCAGTCTGCTGGTCGAGACAGTGGGTGCGGCTGCAACGCTGGCAGAATGTGTGCGGGTGCCGGGCGTGGACGAGGTGCATATCGGTCTGAACGACCTTCACCTCGAACAGGGGCTGGACTTCATGTTCGAGCTGGTAGCCAACGGCACGGTAGATGGTCTGGCGGCGGTACTGCGCGATGCCGGCCTGCCGTTCGGTATCGGTGGTCTTGCGCGGGTGGGTGACGGCATGCTGCCGGCCGAATTGCTGGTGGCGGAACATGCACGGCTTGGCTCCAGCGCGGCAATTCTGTCCAGAGCCTTCCATCGCAATGCCTCCTCGGTGGAACAGATCCGGGCCGAGATGGATTTTGCAGGCGAAGTGCAGAAGTTACGCGACGTCTATGAGCACTATCGATGCGCAGCACCGGAGCAGTTGCAAGCCGCTCATGCTAGCGTGCAGACGGGTGTGCAGGCGATTGTCGCCGCGATCCGGGCTCGTCGGGTGAATGGTGAATGACGTCGCCAGGACAGCGTAGTTTGTTGAGCGCAGGGCTGTTCCTGAGTCTGGCATTGATGGCTGGGCGTCTGGCTGGCTTCGGGCGCGAGGTGTTGCTGGCATCATCATTGGGATTGTCCGAGCAGGCCGATATCGCCATTGTGCTGTTGACGGTGCCTGATCTGCTGGTCAACCTCCTACTTTCCGGTGGCATCGGTGTGGCTCTGGTCCCGGCGCTGCGCGCGGCAAGCCCGGCACAGGCTGCGGCCCTTTTCAGGCAGGCTTCACTGGCATTTGGCGCCTTGTTCGCAGTGTTCGGCCTGTGTTTTGCGTTGCTGCCGGGATTGTGGTTTTGGCTGTTCGCGCCAGGCTTGCAAGCGCCCACGCAATGGCTGGACAGCTGGATGATCTATGCCATTGCGCTGGCGATCCCGCTTGCTGCGCTCTCTGGCGTCAGCACAGCAGCACTCAACGCCCGTGACCGTTTCTTCGTGGCCGGATGCGGCACGCTATTCTTTAATCTGAGCATCATTGCCGCGTTACTGATGGCCATGTTCTGGTCCAGAAGTTACCTGTCGTTGCTCTGCGCGGGCATCCTGGCAGGAGCGCTGCTGCGCTGGGTCAGCCAGTGGATTGCGCTGCGTGGAGGCGCACCACGGGTAATGCAGGCACATCATGGTCTGCTGCTTGACCGTCGTCTGATACAGGGTTTTGTCGCCGGGCTGGCTTCGGCATCGTTGCTGATTCTGGTGCCGGTGGCTTTGCGTGCAGGGGCCAGTTGGCTGGGCAAGGGGGAATTGGCGGCGTTCAACTATGCAATAAAGCTGGTCGAGTTGCCGCTGGGCATCCTGATCACCACCTTGGCCACCGTGGCATTTCCACGCCTGAGTGAGGCTCACGATCACAACGACGCGACGGCCTTCGACGGTATCCTGAAGTCGGGCCTGCAGCGTGCGCTGGTGTTGTCTTTCGCCGTTGTGCTGTGCGGAATACCGTTTGTCGACGCGGTGGTGGCGATACTCTTTGGTGCGGGGCGTGTCGGTGTCGATGGGCTGGCGCACATCACCAGTCTGACCCAGATCGCCCTGCTGAGTGTACCGTGGGTGGGCATTGCCAGCCTGGCGGCAGCGGCACTCAACGCGCGCAGGCTGCCGGCGCAGGTGCTGCGCCGAACTGCCCTGATCATGCTGATGTTCCCATTGTTGTGCCTGCCAGGGTTGCTGATGGCCGACCCCATCGCGCTGATGGGGGCACTGCCGGTGTTTCATTGTATCCTGGCGATCAGCCTTATGCAGGCCTTGGGCCGCGAAGGCGTGCGGTCTGCTCGTGCGCAGTTGTATAGAGTTTTGAGCTGTTTGTTCGCCATCGGCAGTGTCGCTATCGTCGGCTGGCTCACTGACGTTCTGGTAGTGAAACCATTTGCCGTGCTGTTGCCCGGTTCCCTTGATATTTGGCGCGTGCTGCTCGCGGGTGGGGTCTTTGCTGGCGCAGTGGCTGCGGGTCTATTGGTGTTGCGCTTTGCTGACAGGCGTAGGAGATAACGTGAAAAGGCTTTTTGACTTGTTCTGTGCTGGTGGGGCTATCGTGGTGTTGTCGCCGATTTTACTCGGGGTCGCGGCAGTCATCTATTTCTCCGACTTCGGACCAGTGCTGTTCAAGCAGCGGAGGGTCGGGCGTGCAGGGCGTGAGTTTTTCATCTACAAGTTCCGAAGCATGGTGCTCAACGCCGAGAGTCTCGGCGGGTTCTCCACTGCAGAAGGCGATCCGCGGATCACCCGGGTCGGTCGGTTCATTCGGCGTACAAGCCTTGATGAACTGCCGCAGTTGTTCAATGTATTGCTGGGTGACATGAGCGTGGTCGGGCCGCGCCCGGATGTGCCCGCGCAGCGCCCGCTATACACGGAAGAAGAGTGGCGCGTGCGACATAGTGTGCGACCAGGTATCACCGGGCTTGCGCAGGCGACATTGCGCTCGGCTGCAACCGAGCAGCAGCGCAAGCAATTGGATCTGCAATATGCCCAAGAGGCGTCGCTGATGAAGGACCTTGAAATCATCATGCTGACGTTCAAACAGGTTTTCGGAAAAGGCGGCAACTGAAATGTGCGGAATTTTTGGATATTTTAATCGCCGGGGCAAGTCGCTGGCCCCTGACACGGTGCGGTCGATGGGAGAGTCGATTCGTCATCGCGGACCAGATGATCAGGGTGTATTCAGTGCTCCGGGTGTGGCACTGGGCAATCAGCGCCTGTCCATCATCGACCTGGCTGGTGGGCATCAGCCGTTCATTTCCGATGACCAGAACATCGTCGTAGTACAGAATGGTGAAATTTTCAATCACCTTGAGCTGGCGCAGGAGCTGGAAGGCACACCATACGCTTGTCGCACGCATTCGGACACCGAGGTGCTGCTGCGCCTTTACGAGCGTGAAGGTATTGCCTTTGTCGAGAAACTCAATGGGATGTTCGCCATCGCCATCTACGATGCCCGCGAGCAGGCGCTGTACCTGGTGCGTGATCGGATCGGGGTAAAGCCGCTGTATGTACACGATGATGGCGAGCAGATCACCTTTGCGTCGGAAATCAAGTCGGTGCTCAAGGCTGGCATGCCACATCCGCCAATGGACGAAGAGGCTTTGCACCACTACCTCACGTTCAACTACGTGCCGGCGCCGTTCACTTTGTATCAGGGTGTGCGTCATTTGATGCCGGGTCACCTGATGAAGATCACCTCGCAGGGTGTCGAGGTGTCGTGCTGGTGGGACCTTGCGGCGGTCCAGCCCGTTCACGGACGCAGCGAGGAGGAATGGATCGAAGAATTCAACGCCATTTTGGACGACGCCGTGCGCTTGCGGCTGCGTTGCGATGTGCCGTTCGGTGCGTTTCTTTCCGGCGGCGTTGATTCGAGCACCGTCGTTGGCTTGATGGCTCGACACATGACCGATCCGGTAAAGACCTTTTGTATCGGTTTCGACGACCCGCGCTACGATGAGTCAGCCTACGCGCAGGAAGCTGCCGAGCGTTTTGGGGCCGAGCACGTCATGGAGCGAGTAGAGCCTGACATGCTTGATCTGTGGCCAATGGCTACCTATCACTGCGACCAGCCCCACGGGGATGTTTCATTCCTGCCCACCTATCGCGTTTCAGCGTTGGCCGCCAAACATGTGAAGGTAGTGCTGACCGGTGATGGCGGCGACGAACTGTTTGCCGGTTATGATAAACATCGAGATTTCTTCGCGCGTCCTGAAGCGGCCACCTGGTCCGACGAAGAGTTTCAACGCAACTATTTCGACAGTATTTCGCTGTTTACCCACCACGGTAAACAGGCCTTGTACACGCCGGAGCGCGCGGCGCGGTTAAAAGCAATAGATTCCTTCGACGTAGCAGCGCCTTACTTCAAGGCGGTGGCGCACCAGGACCGAATCAACCAGGCCTTGTATCTGGACATGCAATTGCTGCTTTCGGGCAATAATCTGGTCAAGCCTGACCGAATGGGCATGGCCGTGTCGCTCGAAGCGCGTACGCCTTTCCTGGACTACCGCATGATGGAGTTCGCCTTCCGCATGCCTGGTTCGCTCAAGCTCAAGGACGGCATCACAAAGTATCTGTACAAAAAAGCGGTCGCGCCGCTGATCGGCGATAACCTGGCCTACCGCAAGAAGCAGATGTTCACGGTGCCAGTCGGCGAGTGGTTCAAGACCACCAAAGCGGATTACTGTCGTGAAAACATGCCTGTCGGAGTGTTTGACCAGGCAGCGATGTCCCGCATGAACGAGGCGCATATTTCAGGTGAGGAGAACAGGACGCGGGAAATTCGTGCGCTTATTGCTTTGAGCCATTGGCAGAAGAACTGCTAGGACCCGAAGCATGAAAGTACGTATCTCAACGCTCGTGATTCTGTTGCTGCTGTTGGGCATTACGTTGTCCGGTGTGAAGGAGTTTTCAGCGTGGCCGCAGGTCGTGGACCTGTGGCTGCAGCGGGCAACTCCGGCGACTCTCACCGGGCACCCGCATCTTTTCCGGTACATGGTCGCCTATCCGGGGTTGATGCTGGAGCGGGACTATCCGGGGCTTGGATTCTCACTGTACTGCTGCCTTTTCATGTTGCTCAATGCATCGGTGTGGTCGGCTATCGTGCGCAAGACTCACCAGGTCAGCCCGTCCTACGTGATCTGGGGATTGTTTTTCCTGGTTCACATGTTCATGAACGGGCGCGGTGTGATCGCCTGGAGCGCCTGGCTTTTGGGCGTCTCGTTGTGCATTGACATGAGTCGGGCGCAGGTTCCTATAAAATGGCCGGTCTTGCGAGGTGCCGTTGCCTGTTTCCTGGGGACCGTCAGTACAGGTGTATTCGTCATCGTGCTGTTTGCCATCTTCCTTTTCTTTCTCGAGCGCTGGAAAGCAGGCGGCGTCAAGCTCAGGAACTTCAGTGGGCTGGTGGCGTTGATACTGCTGATGCTCTGCGGCTATGTGTTCTTGTCCTACTTCATTGTGGCAATCGAGAAGAACCTGGACTTCTATGGAGGCGGTATACAGGGCCTGATGCTCATGCTCAAGCATGGGATGGGCAAGATCTTCTTTGCAGACGGCGGTCTGGGTCTGATCCTGTTGCTGTTAGCCCTACCGATCGGTGCCCTTGGAGCTCTGATTTTCTTTTTCGGCCCTCGCATACGCCCTGTACGCAAGCTGTTGATCATCTCAATGGCGGGTGGGCTGTTCGGTTTTACCGTGCTTACTCTTGCCATACCGCTCTTGCTCTGTGAAGCCGGCAGCGCCATGCGACGAGTATTGAGGTTTCTCGGGCTGCAGCGTCAACCTTTTGCTCCAGTGGTCGGTGCCCGTGGTTTGAATGTGACTGATTGATTGCAAGGGATCCCATACCCTTTTAAGGTGTTTGCCTGATTGCATGCAGTATTCATGGGTAGCACAGCGTGAGTGATTGCAACAGTTTGGTTGAGGAGTCCTGTACCCGTGCATTGCACTAGGTCAGGCCGATCGTATTATGAGCACCCTAGATGACAAGTGATGACGTTGTAGCTGTTGCCGATTTGCCTGTTGCAGAGAAAGGCCCGATTTTGATAGTTACCTATGGCGGCGGACACGTTGCCATGCTGACGCCGGTGGCACGTAGTCTTATAGCAAAGGGACATCCGGTGTTGGTTCTTGCTTTGACCACCGCTGTCGGGTATCTGGAACGTGCGGGCATTCCATTTATTGGCTACCGGCACCTGCCGGATGCTGACCAGGCTGATGTCGTTGCATGGGGGCGCAAGCTGACCAGCGAACTACCGTCCGGTGGCAGTATTGAGCTGGCCGAATCGGTCGCCTACATGGGGCTGAATTATCGCGAACTGGTGGTAGAACATGGTCTGGAAGGTGCGGCACAATTGTTCGCCGAGAAGGGACGCCGGGTGTTCTGTCCGATCGGTCTGTTCAAGCGGTGGCTGGCCGAGCTGCGCCCGTCGCTGGTTATAGCGACCAGTGCCCCGCGTAGCGAGAGAGCCGCGCTCGAAGCCGCCAGCGCGCTGGGGATTGCATCGATCTGTGCCGTGGATCTTTTTGGTCTGCAGGAAATCCAGTGGATCAACCGCCCCGGGTATGCGAGTCGAATCTGTGTACTGAATCAGCAGGTACGGGATATGTTCGTGGAAAAAGGCTGTCACCCCGACGCGATAGTTGTCACTGGCAACCCGGCGTTCGATCGATTGCAGCAGCCTCAGGTACAGGAAGCGGGACGTGCAATGCGTGCTGCCAAAGGTTGGGGCAAGGACGAAACCGTCATTCTGTGGGCTTCGCAAGTTGAACCCGAGCGCCATCCTTTCGATGGGCGAATCGGCGATCCGACATTGCCGCGCAGGATCGAGGCAGTCTTGCGGGAGTTTGTCAGCACTCATGCAGATTATCGATTGGTGTTGCGCTATCACCCCAGTGAAAGTGCCCAGTTCCACTCAGGCCAGGCGCGTGTCGAGCTCAGTCCACCCAGTGAAGACCTTGCAACTTTGCTGCATGCTCTCGATATCGTGGTCGTGACCAGTTCCACGGTGGGCCTCGAAGCGCATCTGGCCGGGCGTTGTGTTCTTTCTGTGGGTGGATCTGTTTTCAACCAGGATGCGCCCTACGGGAAAATGGGCATTGCCACCGAAGTGAGCTCACCTGAAGGGCTGGGCGCGGCGCTGAGCCGCGTCCAGCTCAAGTCTGAGCAGCGCCCGTCAATGGTTTCGGCTGGTCCCTTGATGGCCAGCGCCACGCATAACATCGTCGAGCTAGCCGAATCGCTGCTAGGGTCAGAAGGCACGGTTTCTCCCCTCTCGTAAGACGGGTCATGGCTTGGAGGATACCAAGCAGGTCGCGGGGGAGTACCCCTGGGTCGATCAATTGAAGAAAAGGAGTGTTGTGGTGTTGAGGCTTGCTGAACAGATGCGGCGTCGCTTGATTGATCTGCCCCGTAAGCAGAAACGGATCATTCTTGTACTGGTGGATGTCGTACTTGTGTGGGTCTCGTTGTGGCTGGCTTTTGTGGTGCGCCTCGGCGATGCGGACGAAATCGATGTGTTTGGCAAACATGCCTGGTTGTTTGCCCTTGCTCCGCTGTTTGCCATTCCGCTGTTCGGGTGCTTTGGCCTGTATCGGGTGGTGATGCGCTACATGGGGAACGATGCGCTGATCGCCATCGTCAAGGCTGTGTCCATTTCTGCATTGCTTCTGGCGCTGTCCATCTATTGGCACGTTGACGCACCCAAGCCATTGCCCCGTTCGATGGTGTTCAACTACTGGTGGCTGAGCATTTTTCTGATCGGTGGCGTACGCCTTGGGTTGCGCCAGTACTTTATCGGTGAATGGTTTTCCCCAGGCTCCCCCTTGCGCTTGAGAAACAGGGACGCTTGTCTGCCCAAGGTCGCGGTATATGGCGCAGGTGCGGCGGGCAATCAGCTGGTCGCCGCCCTGCGGTTAGGTCGGGTTATGCGCCCGGTGGCATTCATCGATGATGACCCCAGCTTGTACAATCGTGCAATTGCCGGGTTGCGGGTGTATTCAGCCAAGCATATTCAGCAGATGCTCGACGAAACCGGTGCACACCAGATCTTGCTGGCGATCCCTTCGGCGACACGGGCGCGTCGACGTGAGGTTCTGTTGGCGCTCGAGTCTTTCCCGCTGCACGTGCGCAGCGTGCCCGGTTTCATGGATCTGGCCAGCGGGCGGGTCAAGGTGGAGGATATCCAGGAGGTGGATATCAGCGACCTGCTCGGGCGAGAATCGGTTCCGCCACTGCAGGCCCTGTTCCAGCAATGTATTCGTGACAAGGTGGTGATGGTAACCGGGGCGGGAGGTTCGATCGGTTCGGAGCTGTGTCGGCAGATCCTGTTCAGCCAGCCGCGCGTATTGTTGCTGTTTGAACACAGCGAGTTCAATCTGTACGCGGTGCACATGGAGCTGGAGCGACGCATCTCCAGCGAGTCACTGCCTACCAGACTGATTCCTATCCTGGGGTCGATTCGAAACCCGTCCCGCATGCTCGATGTTCTGCACACCTGGGGTGTGGAGACGATCTATCATGCGGCTGCCTACAAGCATGTGCCGATGGTGGAGCACAACGTCTCCGAGGGAGTGCTGAACAATATTTTCGGTACGCTGCATACGGCCCAGGCGGCGGTGAAGGCAGGGGTGGCCAATTTCGTGCTGATTTCCACTGACAAGGCTGTGCGCCCGACCAATGTGATGGGGAGTACCAAGCGTGTAGCGGAAATGATCTTGCAGGCTCTCAGCCACGAGCAGGCACCGGTGCTTTTTGGGGATGATGCGGCTGTGCATCACGTCAATAAGACACGCTTCACAATGGTGCGCTTTGGAAATGTGCTGGGCTCTTCCGGCTCGGTAATTCCGCGTTTCCATGAACAGATCCGCACGGGTGGCCCGGTTACCGTGACGCATCCCAAGATTACTCGCTATTTCATGACTATTCCGGAAGCCGCGCAGTTGGTGATTCAGGCGGGCTCGATGGGACAGGGTGGAGATGTGTTTGTGCTGGACATGGGCCAGCCGGTGCTTATCGCTGATCTGGCGCAAAAGATGATCCATCTCTCTGGTATGAGCGTGCGTAGTCACAAGAATCCGACTGGGGATATTGCACTGGAATTCACCGGATTGCGCCCCGGTGAAAAGCTGTACGAAGAGTTGCTGATCGGTGAGAACGTCAACTCCACCGAGCATCCCATGATCATGTGTGCCAATGAGGAACACCTCACCTGGGAGGCGCTCAAGGCGATACTTGCCAAGATGAACGCCGCGGTTGATGCCGATGACTATCCGCGCATTCGAGCCTTGTTGCTGGAAATGGTCAGTGGATACACGCCTGAAGACGACATAGTCGATTGGATCTATCAGCAGCGCTGTGGAGGTGGCGAATCACTTCATTGACGCCTTCCAGCTGAAAAAACGCCGTTCATGTGAACGGCGTTTTTTGTTTCGATAAAAAATTTGCTGTTGCAAGGCCGTCAATCTGGCAGCTCTCCCCGTATGTCTCGGCTGGGAAATGGCCAGCCTATCAGCGCAGACATGTCGCACTTTTGCTGCGCTTGAGGATGGGTAGCAGGCCATGCGTAGCAAATGTCTCAGTGCTTGCTGTCGTCGCCCGACATGCTCAACAACTGCTTCTCCTGGTTCCAGTCGAACGGTTCGTCGTTCTGCTCGGCTTCGTAGCGGCGTTCTTCCAGCTCCTGGTACATGGCCAGTTCTTCTTCCGGCATGTAGTGCAGGCAATCGCCGCCAAAGAACCACAGCAGGTCGCGGGGGATAAGGTGCGCGATCTGCGGGTAGCGCTGGATGACCTGGCAGATGAGGTCCTGACCCAGGTAGGTGCTCTCCGGGTCGACCGGCAACTGTTGCATCAGGTCGTCGAAACGCTCCAGAAACAGCGCGTGGCTTTCTTCCGGTACCTGTTCGGCCTCACCCAGGGCTGCAAGGATGGTGCGCAGGTGGGTGAGCAGGGCGAGGTGGTATTCCAGTTGAGCAGTGGCGTTGGCCATGCGGGCGATCCTCTAGAGCAAAATCGGGCGCGGGAGTATAAGGCTCCCCGCGCCCGATGTCCCGTTGGAGTGATGCTCAGCGCACCTTGCCCTCGGTGGGCAGCAGCTCGTCCTTGCTGAACGCATCCACGTCGATCACACGGCGCCGTGCGGCTTCGGCCTCGTGCAGGCTTTGAGCTTCGCCGGCCTGCAAGGTGTTGGCGTGCAAGGCTGCGTCGATCAGCGATTCGCCGGGAGCCGGCGCCAATTGGCCGCCCTTGTGGGCCTGGTGCAGCTTCTTGTGCAGCGGGGCGCTGGCCCTTAGCAGGTCGCTGGCCTGTTGCAACGCGCCCACCGGGTCGCTTGCATCGGTGGGGCGATAGCAGCCAGCCAGCAGTTGTTCGAGTGCCGGATCACCCTTGGCGCGACCCAGCAGCGCAGCAACCTCGGCATCCAGTTCGTCCGACGGGCCGGTATGACGGCGCCCGAACGGGAACACCACCAAGCGCAGCGCGCCACCGAGGAACCGATTGGGGAAGTTGTCGAGCAGGCGGTCCAGGGCTTTTTCGGCCTGGCCCAGGCTTTCTTCCATGGCCCAGCGCAACAGCGGCCGCAGGTACTCGGGCGAATCGAGATCGTGGTAGCGCTTGAGGGCTGCCGAACCCAGGTACAGGTTGCTCAATACGTCGCCAAGGCGCGCCGACAGGCGCTCACGGCGTTTCAGCTCGCCACCGAGCAGCATCATGCACAGGTCGGCCAGCAGGGCGAAGGCCGCCGCCTGGCGATCGAGTGCGCGAAAGTATCCCTGGCTCAATGCATCGCCGGGTGCCTTTTCAAAGCGCCCCAGGCCCAACCCAAGGACCAGCGTGCTGGCCGCGTTACCCACCGCAAAGCCCACATGCCTGAGCAGCAGGGCGTCGAACTCCTTGAGCGCCTGGTCGTGGTCTTCACGTGCGGCCAGGGCCATCTCCTTGAGCACGAACGGGTGGCAGCGAATCGCCCCCTGGCCAAAGATCATCAGGTTGCGCGAGAGGATGTTGGCGCCCTCGACGGTGATGAAGATCGGTGCCCCCTGCCAGCTGCGACCCAGGTAGTTGTTCGGGCCCATGATGATGCCCTTGCCCCCGTGCACGTCCATGGCGTGCTGGATGCATTCGCGCCCCCGTTCGGTGAGGTGGTACTTGAGGATCGCCGACAGCACCGAGGGTTTTTCACCCAGGTCCACCGCGTTGGCGGTGAGCATGCGTGCGCTGTCCATCAGCCAGGCATTGCCGCCGATGCGGGCCAGAGCCTCCTGAATGCCCTCGAACGCGGCCAGCGGTACGTTGAACTGCTCGCGCACCTGTGCGTACTGGCCCGTTACCAGGCTGGTGTACTTGGCGGCACCGGTACCGACTGCCGGCAAGGAGATCGAGCGTCCCACCGACAGGCAGTTCATCAGCATCATCCAGCCCTTGCCGAGCATCTCCTGCCCGCCAATCAGAAAACTCAGCGGGACGAACACGTCCTTGCCGCTGTTGGGGCCGTTCATGAACGCGGCGCCCAGCGGCAGATGGCGCTGACCGATCTCGACACCTGGGGTGTCGGTCGGGATGAGAGCCAGACTGATACCCAGCTCCTCCTTGTCACCCAGCAGGTGATCGGGGTCGTAGGCCTTGAACGCTAGACCCAGCAGCGTCGCCACCGGGCCCAGGGTGATATAGCGCTTCTCCCAGTTCAGGCGCAGGCCCAGTACTTCCTCGCCCTGCCACTGGCCCTTGCAGATGACCCCGGTGTCGGGCATGGCGCCGGCGTCGGAGCCGGCCAGCGGACCGGTGAGGGCGAAGCACGGGATGTCGTCACCGCGGGCCAGGCGGGGCAGGTAATGGTTGCGTTGCTCGTCGGTGCCGTAGTGCAGCAGCAGTTCGGCCGGGCCGAGCGAGTTGGGCACCATCACCGTGGAGGCCAGGTCGCCGCTGCGGGTGGCCAGTTTCATCGCGACCTGTGAATGAGCGAAGGCGGAAAAGCCCTTGCCACCGTATTCCTTGGGAATGATCAGGGCAAAGAAGCCATGGGTCTTGATGTGCGCCCAGGCTTCGGCGGGAAGGTCCATGTCCTGGCCGATCTGCCAGTCGCTGACCATGGCGCAGAGCTCCTCGGTGGGCCCGTCGATGAAGGCTTGCTCTTCTGCGCTCAGTTGCACCTTGGGATAGGCCAGCAGGGTGTTCCAGTCGGGGCGGCCACTGAAGAGCTCGCCGTCCCACCAGACCGTGCCGGCATCGATGGCCTCACGCTCGGTCTGCGACATCGGCGGCAAGGTTTTGCGAAACCAGCCGAACAGCGGGGCAGTCAGCCATTTGCGGCGCAGATCGGGCAGCACCAGAGGCACGGCAGTGGCCACCAGCAGCAGCCAGAAGATCGTCAACAGCCAGCCGGGGGCATGGCTGAATGCGCCCATCGCCACCAGGTAGACGGCAACCACGCCCAGTGCGGGCAGGGGGGCAACCCGCCGGTGCGCCAGGTAGGCAATACCGACCACCAGCACCACTAACCACAACAGCAACATATGCTTTCCTCCGTGAGCTCCAGAAATAGCTATCCGACAGAGCTTAGACCGCCTGTGCCAAACAACCCGTCAGAACAGTGACAGGACGCGACCTGTGGAAGTTCGCGTTTTCGGGCCGCGGGCCAGCGATTGTCAGCCTCGCCAGCTCGGGTAGACTGAGTGCCCACCGCCTATGTCAGGAGTCGTCATGCTGAAGATCTGGGGACGCAAGAACTCGTCAAACGTCAGGAAGGCGCTGTGGTGCGCCCAGGAGCTGGGCCTGGGTTACCAGTCGATCGATGCCGGTGGCGAGTTCGGCGTGGTCGACGAGCCGCACTACCGTGCCCTCAACCCCAACGGCCGGGTGCCGATGATCGAGGATGGCGAGCTGGTGCTGTGGGAATCCAATACCATCGTTCGCTACCTGTGTGGCCGGTATGCCCCAAACACTGACTGGTACCCCGCCGACCCGGCGGCCCGGGCCAGCGCAGACAAGTGGATGGACTGGACCACGTCATCGCTGGCTACGCCATTCCGTCCGCTGTTCTGGGGCATCCTGCGTACACCGTCTGACCAGCAGGACTGGGTGCAGATCAACGCCGCGCACAAGCAATGCGCCGAACTGCTGTCGATCGCCGATCAGGCCCTGGCCATGCAACCCTACCTGTCGGGGGAAGCGATCGGCATGGGCGACATCCCGCTGGGCTGCTTCGTGTATGCCTGGTTCGAGATGCCCATCGAGCGTCCGGAAATGAAGCACCTGCGTGCGTGGTACGAGCGCCTCAGGCAACGGCCGGCCTACCAGGCGGCGGTAATGACCGCGCTGACCTGAACCTGTCGATTACCCTGATAGTCAATATCGATACACTTCACTGTACTTGCGTGGCCTGGGCAAGCACCATGGCCACATTCGTCGCGGTCGGCCCTGTCTGACCGCCTGCCTTGTGAACCCTTCAACCTGGTGTGTAGACCTGCTATGAGTTCTGCTCTGTCCATTCGGCAGCTAACCAAGACCTACGGCAATGGCTTCCAGGCCCTCAAGGGCATCGACCTGGATGTCGCCGAAGGTGATTTCTTCGCCTTGCTCGGCCCCAATGGCGCCGGCAAATCCACCACCATCGGCATTCTCTCGACCCTGGTCAACAAGACCAGCGGCACGGTGAATGTGTTCGGCCATGACCTGGACCGAGAGCCAGCCGCGCTCAAGCGCTGCATCGGTGTGGTGCCCCAGGAGTTCAACTTCAATCAGTTCGAAAAGACCTTCGATATCGTCGTGACCCAGGCGGGTTACTACGGCATCCCGATGAAGGTGGCCAGGGAGCGCGCCGAGCAGTACCTGACCCAGCTGGGCCTGTGGGACAAGCGTGACGTGCCATCGCGCTCGCTGTCCGGCGGCATGAAGCGCCGCCTGATGATTGCCCGCGCGCTGATCCACGAACCGCGCCTGCTGATCCTCGACGAGCCTACCGCTGGCGTCGACATCGAGCTGCGCCGTTCGATGTGGAGCTTTCTGACCGAGCTCAACCAGAAGGGCATCACCATCATCCTGACCACCCACTACCTGGAAGAGGCCGAGCAGCTGTGCCGCAACATCGGCATCATCGACCACGGCACCATCGTGCAGAACACCAGCATGCGTCAGTTGCTGGGCACGTTGCATGTGGAGACCTTCCTGCTCGACCTCAAGCATGACCTGGCCCAGGCGCCGCAACTGGCCGGCTACCCGTGCCGGCTGATCACTCCGCACACCCTGGAAGTGCAGGTGGACAAGGACGTGGGCATCACCGCGCTGTTCGGCCAGTTGGCCCTGCAGAACATCGAGGTGCTGAGCCTGCGCAACAAGACCAATCGTCTCGAGGAGCTGTTCGTGTCCCTGGTGGAAAAAAACCTGGCGAAGGTGGCGGTATGAGTTCGGAACTGCGCGCCAACCTGGTTGCCCTCAATACCATCGTCTATCGAGAAGTGCGGCGGTTCACGCGGATCTGGCCGCAGACCCTGCTGCCCCCGGCGATCACCATGGTGCTGTACTTCGTGATCTTCGGGAACCTCATCGGCCGGCAGATCGGCGACATGGGTGGCTTCACCTACATGGAGTACATCGTGCCGGGCCTGATCATGATGTCGGTGATCACCAACTCCTACGGCAACGTGGTGTCGAGTTTCTTCGGCAGCAAGTTCCAGCGTTCGATCGAGGAGCTGATGGTGTCGCCGGTGTCGCCGCACACCATCCTCATCGGCTACACCCTGGGCGGCGTGCTGCGCGGGTTGGCGGTGGGAGTGATCGTGACCCTGCTGTCGCTGTTCTTCACCCATCTGCAGGTGCATCACATGGGCGTGACGGTGCTGGTGGTGGTGCTGACCGCGACGATCTTCTCGCTGCTGGGCTTCATCAACGCAGTGTTTGCGCGCAACTTCGATGACATCTCGATCATCCCGACCTTCGTGCTCACGCCACTGACGTACCTGGGTGGGGTGTTCTACTCCATCACCCTGCTGCCGCCATTCTGGCAGACCGTGTCGCTGGCCAACCCGGTGCTGCACATGGTCAACTCGTTCCGCTATGGCATCCTGGGCGTCTCGGACATCCGCATCGGCGTGGCCATCACCTTCATGCTGGTGGCCACCGCGGTGCTGTACATCGGCTGCGTGCGCCTACTGGTCAGCGGGCGAGGAATGCGCAGCTGATTTCTGCTTGCGCCTGCGCCACTGCCTGCCCACCCACCAGCGCCAGTAGAGCATGGTCAGGCAGTAGGCCAGCGCCCCCAGCAGCACGCCGCACACCACCGAGCCCAGCAGAAAGGGCTGCCACAGCGTCGACAGCTGGTCGGTGATCCATTCGAAGGTGAGTTCCTCAGGCAGCGTGCGTGGCGGTATCTGCATCAGCCATGCCCCCACCTGGTAGGTGCAGTAGAACACCGGCGGCATGGTGATGGGGTTGGTCAGCCACACCAGGCTGACGGCGATGGGCATGTTGCCACGCACCAGAACCGCCAGGCTGGCGGCCAGCAGCATCTGCATCGGGATAGGGATGAAGGCTGCGAAAAGGCCTACGGCCATGGCCCGTGCCACCGAATGGCGATTCAGGTGCCAGAGGTTGGGGTCGTGCAGCAGCCGGCCGAGAAAGCGTAAGGATTTATGTTCCCGAATGCTCGTCGGATCTGGCATGTAGCGTTTGAAAAGTCGACGCGGCATGTGGGCTCTCGGCGTTCTGAAGTGGCCAGTATGCACGGATTGTAAACAGCGCCAATTCAGACTTTGTGACAATTAATAAGCAAGGTGCGGGCCTGGGTGATCTAAGCCTCTGGGGTGAGATCTGCTCAGGAGCTTTACCCATGCGCACAAGGATGTTGGCGCTGGCCTTGGGGCTGTTGGCGCTCAACGTGCTACCTGCCTTGCCGTCGGTCGGCTGGCTCTGGGGCATCGGCATGACGGGAATGTTATGCCTGGTGTGTCGATGGGCAGTGCCCGGTCTGTTCCTGCTTGGTTTTGCCTGGGCCTGTTGCTCGGCGCAATGGGCGCTGGACGATCGACTGCGGCCCGAGCTGGAGGGGCGCACCCTGTGGCTGGAAGGTCGGGTAGTGGGCCTGGCGCAGCAGGGCCCACATTCGGTGCGTTTCGAGCTGGCCGAAGCCTCCTCGCGCCGCGCCCAGTTGCCGCAGCGGCTGAGCCTGAGCTGGTTTGGCGGGCCGCCGGTCAACAGTGGCGAGCGTTGGCGCCTGGCGGTGCAGCTGCAGCGCCCCTCCGGCCTGCTCAACCCCCATGGGCCTGACCAGGAAGCGGCCATGCTGGCTCGGCGAATCGGTGCCACCGGCCGCGTAAGGGCAGGTGAACGACTGGCCCCGGCCAGCCATGCGTGGCGTGATTCGGTGCGCCAGCGCCTGCTCGGGGCTCAGGCCCATGGGCGCGAAGGTGCGCTGGCGGCGCTGGTGCTGGGTGACGGCGGAGCGCTGGCACAGGAGGACTGGCAGGTGCTCCAGGCAACCGGCACGGTGCACCTGCTGGTGATTTCCGGTCAGCACATCGGCTTGCTGGCCGGTCTGGTGTACGGCCTGGTGGCCGGGTTGGCACGTGTGGGGGCATGGCCCAGGGCGCTGCCCTGGCTACCCTGGGCGTGCGGCCTGGCGTTTGCGGCGGCCCTGGCGTACGGCTTGATGGCGGGCTTTCAGGTACCGGTACGACGCGCCTGCATCATGCTGGCGGTGGTGCTGTTGTGGCGCCTGCGTTTTCGCCACCTGGGGGCCTGGATTCCCTTGCTGCTCGCCCTCAACGGTGTATTGCTGGTGGAGCCATTGGCCAGCCTGCAGCCGGGGTTCTGGCTGTCGTTCGCGGCGGTGGCGGTGCTGGTGTATGTGTTCGGCGGCCGGCTGGGGGCCTGGAACCCCTGGCTGGCATGGTGCCGGGCCCAATGGCTGATCGCGATCGGCCTGTTGCCGGTGCTGCTGGCGCTGGGGCTGCCGATCAGTCTCTCGGCACCGCTGGCCAATCTGGTTGCGGTGCCCTGGGTCAGTATCGCGGTGTTGCCCCTGGCGCTGGCCGGCACACTGCTGCAGGGGCTCCCGTTGCTGGGGGAGGCCCTGTTGTGGCTGGCTGGAGGTTTGCTGGCAGCCTTGTTCTGGACACTGGCACAGGTGGCACATTGGCAACCGGCCTGGACACCGGTCGCCTTGCCGATATGGGCATGGTTGATGGTGGGCGGTGGCGCGGTACTGCTGCTGTTGCCGGGCGGGCTGCCGATGCGGGTGCTGGGCTGGCCCTTGCTGCTGCTGGCCGGCTGTGCGCCTCGCAACGAGATCGCCCATGGGCAACTGGAGGTG
The DNA here is from genome assembly GCF_024261405.1 of Pseudomonas sp. FBF18. NCBI lineage: Bacteria > Pseudomonadati > Pseudomonadota > Gammaproteobacteria > Pseudomonadales > Pseudomonadaceae > Pseudomonas > Pseudomonas sp. FBF18. The sequence continues at coordinate 733,197 of NZ_QKRS01000001.1, forward strand.
TGGCAGCTGGATGTCGGCCAGGGCCAGGCGTTTGTGCTGCGTACCCGTCACCATGCGATGCTGTATGACGCAGGCCCGGCCACCCGTGGCAGCGACTTGGGTGAGCGGGTGGTCGTGCCGACTCTGCGCAAGCTGGGGGTGCGCGAGCTGTACCTGGCGCTGATCAGCCATGCCCATGCCGACCATGCCAGCGGCGCCCTGGCGGTGCAGCGCAGCGTGCCGCTGGTGCGCGTGGTGGGCGGCGACCCGGATGAGCTGCCCGGGCAACTGCAGGCCCAGGCCTGCGCCAGTGGCGAGCAATGGCAGTGGGATGGCGTGCTCTTCAGCCTGTGGCGCTGGCAGCAGGCCGGCGACAGCAATCAGCGCTCCTGTGTGTTGCATGTGGATGCCGGCGGCGAAACCCTGCTGCTGACCGGTGACATCGATGCCCAGGCCGAGCGCGCCTGGCTGCGCGAGTCGACAGCCGGCCCGGTCGACTGGTTGCAGGCGCCCCATCATGGCAGCCGCACCTCGTCGAGCCAGGCCTTTCTCGAACGAACCCGGCCCCGGGGCGTGCTGATTTCGCGAGGGCGCCACAATGCATTCGGGCATCCGCACGCACAGGTGATGGCGCGTTACCAGGCGCTGGGTATCACCGTGCACGACAGCGCCCTGCACGGGGCGGTGCGCCTGGTGCTGGGCAGCTTTGGCCAGGCGGTCGGGCAACGCAGCCAGCGCCGCTTCTGGCGGGAGCCGACATGACGCTGTTCGGCCCCGTGGCCCCCTATGGTAAAGTGGCGGACTTTTTCGAGGGGGTCGCTACTGTGTGGGAATTGGTCAAGTCCGGTGGCTGGATGATGCTGCCGATCATTCTGAGTTCCATCGCTGCCATGGCTATCGTCGCCGAACGCCTGTGGACCCTGCGCGCCAGTCGTGTCACCCCGCCGCACCTGCTCGGCCAGGTGTGGCGCTGGATCAAGGACAAACAGCTCACCAGCGAGAAGCTCAAGACCCTGCGCGCCGACTCGCCGCTGGGCGAGATCCTGGCCGCGGGCCTGGCCAACTCCCGCCATGGTCGCGAAATCATGAAGGAGTGCATCGAGGAAGCCGCCGCCCGTGTCATCCACGAGCTGGAGCGCTACATCAACGCACTGGGCACCATCGCGGCCATGGCGCCGCTGCTGGGCCTGCTGGGCACCGTGCTGGGCATGATCGATATCTTCAGTGCCTTTACCGGGTCCGGCATGACCACCAATGCCTCGGTATTGGCGGGGGGGATCTCCAAGGCATTGATCACCACGGCAGCCGGCCTGATGGTGGGTATCCCGGCGGTATTCTTCCATCGTTTCCTGCAACGGCGCATCGATGAGCTGGTGGTGGGCATGGAGCAGGAGGCCATCAAGCTGGTGGAAGTGGTCCAGGGGGACCGTGATGTCGACCTGAGCGAGGGCAAGGCGTGAAATTCCGGCGCAAGCCACGGGAGACCGTGGACATCAACCTCGCTTCGCTGATCGACGTGGTGTTCATCCTGCTGCTGTTTTTCGTGGTGACCACCACCTTCACCCGTGAAACCCAGTTGCGTGTCGAACTGCCCGAGGCGGTCAGCGGCGCTCCGGCGCCCGACGCCGAGGCCAAGCAGCTGGAAATCACCATCAGCGCCGAAGGCGTGTACTCGGTCAACAACCACCTGTTGCCCAAGAGCGACCTGGGCACCCTGACCGAGGCCCTGCAGAAGGAATCACAGGGCGACACCAAGATGCCGCTGTCGATCAGCGCTGACGGCAAGACTCCGCACCAGGCCGTGGTCACCGCCATGGATGCCGCTGGCAAGCTCGGCTTCAGCCAGTTGCGCATGACCACGGTCGAGGCCGCCCAGGGGACACCTTGATGGCGCTTGCCGATCGCCTGTTGCATGCCTGGTATGCCGGCCACCCGGCATTGGTATTGTTGCGCCCGCTCGAGGCCCTGTACCGTCGGGTGGTGCGGGGCAAGCGCGAGCGTTTTCTGGCCGGGCAGGGCGACATCTATCGCGCACCGGTGCCGGTGCTGGTGGTGGGCAACATCACCGTGGGTGGCACCGGCAAGACCCCGCTTATCCTGTTTCTGATCGAGCACTGTCGCCAGCGCGGCCTGCGCGTGGGGGTGGTCAGCCGAGGCTATGGGGCCACTGCGCCGCAACTGCCGTGGCGCGTGCGTGCCGATCAACCGGCCGAACAGGCCGGTGACGAACCCTTGCTGATCGTGCAGCGCACCGGCGTGCCGCTGATGATCGACCCCGATCGAAGCCAGGCCGTGCGGGCCTTGCTCGACGCCGAGCCGCTGGACCTGATCCTGTGCGACGACGGCATGCAGCACTACCGCCTGGCGCGTGATCTCGAGCTGGTGCTGATCGACGCGGCCCGCGGCCTCGGCAATCGCCGCTGCCTGCCTGCCGGGCCGCTGCGTGAGCCGGTGGAGCGCCTGGATGAAGTGGACGCCGTGCTCTACAACGGCGCCCTCAGCGACCGTGATGATGGATTTGCCTTCACCCTGGCCCCTATGGCACTGGTCAACCTGCGCAGCGGCGAGCGCCGAGGCCTGGAGCATTTTGCGCCGGGCCAGGCATTGCACGCGGTGGCCGGCATTGGCAACCCTCAGCGATTTTTCAACACCCTGCAGGGGCTGGGCTGGCAGCCTGTGCCGCATGCGTTTGCCGACCATGCGGCGTACAACGCCCAGGCCCTGAGCTTCACCCCGTCATTGCCGCTGGTCATGACTGAGAAGGATGCGGTGAAATGCCGTGCTTTCGCCGCCGATGACTGGTGGTATCTTGCGGTCGACGCACTGCCTTCGCCGGCCTTCGTGGCCTGGCTCGACGCGCAGCTGGCGCGTCTGCTGCCCGGGCCTCGCCAGCCCTGACATTTTCTTTTTCCGGCCACAGGCCTGAGGAATATCCATGGACACCAAATTGCTCGACATCCTTGCTTGCCCGATCACCAAAGGCCCGCTCAAGCTCAGCGCCGACAAGACCGAGCTGATCAGCAAGGGGGCCGGCCTGGCGTACCCGATTCGTGACGGTATCCCGGTGATGCTCGAGAGCGAAGCCCGAACCCTGACCGATGACGAGCGCCTGGACAAATGAGCCTGGATTTCACCGTTGTGATTCCAGCACGCCTGCGCTCCACCCGTCTGCCGGGCAAGCCATTGCTGTCGATTGCCGGCAAGCCGATGGTGCAGCACGTCTGGGAGCAGGCGCGCAGAAGCAGCGCCACCCGCGTGGTGATTGCCACCGATGACCCGAGTATCGTCGCTGCATGCCAGGGGTTTGGCGCCGAGGTGCTGCTGACCCGTGAGGACCATCAGTCGGGCACCGACCGCCTGGCCGAAGTCGCCACCCAGCTGGGCCTGTCGGCAGATGCGATCGTGGTCAATGTGCAGGGTGACGAGCCGTTGATTCCCCCGGCGATCATCGACCAGGTGGCGGCCAACCTGGCGGCGCATCCTGAAGCGGGCATTGCCACGCTGGCCGAGCCGATCGAAGACGTCGAAGTGCTGTTCAACCCCAATGCGGTCAAGGTGAGCACCGACCGCAACGGCCTGGCCCTGACCTTCAGCCGTGCGCCCTTGCCGTGGGCGCGTGATGCGTTTGCCCAGAGCCGCGAGCAATTGCCGGCGGGTGTGCCTTATCGCCGGCATATCGGCATGTACGCCTATCGCGCAGGCCTGTTGCAGGACTTCGTCGCCTGGGGCCCCTGCGGCCTGGAGCAGACCGAGTCGCTGGAGCAGTTGCGTGCGCTGTGGAATGGCGTGCGCATCCACGTGGCCGATGCCTTGCAGGCGCCGCCTGTGGGCGTCGACACACCTGAAGACCTGGAGCGCGTTCGGCGCTTGCTGGAGGCCTGATGCGCGTCCTGTTCGTATGCCTGGGCAACATCTGCCGCTCGCCGACGGCCGAGGGCGTGTTGCGCCATCAGTTGAAGCTGGCAGGCCTCGAGGATCAGGTCGAAGTGGCCTCGGCGGGTACGGGAGACTGGCATGTGGGCAAGCCGCCCGACAGCCGAACCCGCCGCGCTGCGCTGGCGCGCGGCTACGACCTGTCCGCACAGCGTGCACAGCAGGTGAGCGCGCAGGACTTCAGCCGGTACGACCTGATCCTGGCAATGGACACCAGCAACCTTGGCCACCTCAAGGCGCTGCAACCGTCTGCCGGTACCGCCGAACTGGACCTGTTCCTGCGCCGCTACGAGGGTGAGCTGGATGAAGTGCCCGACCCGTACTACGGCGGCGAAGAGGGCTTCGAACAGGTGCTTGATCTCATTGAGCTGGCTTGTAGCAAGCTGGTGGTCGAGCTGAAGGGCCGGCTATGAGCGTGCAGGTGCAATCGCAGGTTTCACTCAAGCCTTACAACACCTTCGGAATCGAGGTGAAGGCGCAGTATTTCGCCCAGGCACACAACGATGACGAAGTGCGCCAGCTGCTGGCGCACGCAGCCGAACAGCACCTGCCGGTGCTGGTGATCGGTGGCGGCAGCAACCTGCTGCTGACTGCCGATATCCAGGCGCTGGTGCTGCGCATGGCCAGTGTCGGTGTGCGGATACTGTCGGATGATGGCCAACGCGTGGTGGTCGAGGCAGAGGCGGGTGAGCCCTGGCATCCCTTCGTGCAGTGGACCCTGGCCCAGGGACTGTCGGGGCTGGAAAACCTCAGCCTGATCCCCGGTACCGTCGGGGCGGCGCCGATGCAGAACATCGGCGCCTATGGCGTGGAGATCAAGGACGTGTTTGCCGGGCTGACGGCACTGGATCGGGAAACCGGCCAGTTGCACGAGTTTGCGCTGGAACAGTGTGATTTTGCCTACCGTGACAGTGTGTTCAAGCGTAATCCCGGGCGCTGGCTGATCCTGCGGGTTCGCTTCGTGCTCAATCGCGCCGAGCACCTGCACCTGGACTACGGCCCGGTACGCCAGCGGCTGAGTGAGCAGGGCATCGGTCAGCCGACCGCACAGAATGTCAGCGATGCCATCTGCAGCATTCGTCGCGAGAAACTGCCAGACCCGGCCGAGCTGGGCAATGCCGGAAGCTTCTTCAAGAACCCGGTGGTGAGCGCCGAGCTGGCGCAGCGCGTGCGCGAGGCGTATCCGGATGCGGTAGGTTATCCACAGGCCGATGGTCAGGTAAAGCTGGCGGCGGGGTGGTTGATCGAGCAGGCGGGCTGGAAGGGGTTTCGCGAGGGCGATGCCGGGGTGCACCGTTTGCAGTCGCTGGTGCTGGTGAACTACGGGCAGGCCAGTGGCAAGCAGTTGCATGCGCTGGCGCAGCGGATTCAGGCTGATGTGCTGGCGCGCTTCGGCGTCGCGCTGGAGATGGAACCCAACTTGTATTGACTGGGCGACTTGTTCGCTGGCAAGGCCGATTCCTGCGGGTTCGGCGTTGTCGGTGACACATCCACCACCAGGCAGCAGGCATTAAAAAGCCCCGCCAGTTTGCACTGGCGGGGCTTTTTAATGGCCGTCAGACGAGCGGTTTATGCTCTTCTGCAGCTTCCTGCGACTGCTCGGCAGCAGCAGCAGCAGCAGCAGCGGCCGCTGCGGCTTCAGCTTCGCGCTTGCGGCGACGCACTTCACGCGGGTCGTTCGGTGCACGGCCGTTGGCCAGCGTGACGACCGGTGCCTCAACCTCGGCAGGCTCGGCGATCGGTGCCTGTGCCTCGGCGACCAGTGCTGGCTCAGCGGCAATGACCGGCTCGGCTTCGACTGCAGGCGGCGCTTCAGGCTCGCTCGGCAGAGCGATGACCGGCTCGGCAGCTACAGGTGCCTCGACGGGCGCTTCGACAGCTGGCGCCTGCTCAGGGGCTTGAGCCGGTGCTTCCACCAGGGCCTCTACCTTGGCCTCGGTCTCGATCTGGGCCTCGACTGGTTGCGGAGCAACTTCGACGACAGGCTCGATGCTCGACTCGACTGCCTGCACCGGTGCTTCGAACGGTTGTTCGATCACAGGGGCGATGGCCGCTTGTTCAGCAACAGGTTCTTCGGCAGCGGGCTGTTGAACGGTTTCGTTCGACTCGGTGCTGGTTTCGACAACCACTGGCTCGACGGTGCCGGCCTCGAAAGGCGTTTCGGCCACGACGGCTGGGGTGTCATCGACAGCGGCAGTTGCACGCTCGGCCTGAACGTTGGCCTGGGCCTCGGCGTCGGCACTGATGTTGCTGGTGGCAACGGCGGCAGTCACGGCCAGGCCGGCAGCCAGTTCCACGCCCGAAGGCTGCGCATTGCCTTCGCTGCGTTTTTCCGCAGCAGCAGGTTGTTCGCCAGCTTGTTCGGCGCCTTCTTCGGTGCCGTCTTCGCTGCCTTCGACCACATTGCCGTTGGCATCACGCTGACGCTCACGACGGTTGCTGCGACGACGCTGACCGCGCGAGCGACGACGTGGACGATCGCCTTCGGCGCCTTCCTGGTTGTCATCCTGCAGCAGCTCTTCGTTTGGCAGTTGCTCTTCGGCCGCATCCTCGACCGGCTCGGCCGGGCGTGGCTGACGCTCTTCGCGTGGCGGACGCGGTGCGCGCTCCTCGCGAGGGGCACGTTCTTCACGTGGTGCGCGCTCTTCACGCGGTGCACGCTCTTCACGTGGCTGACGCTCTTCGCGCGGGGCGCGCTCAGGACGTTCTTCGCGGACGGCCGGGGCCGGGGTGGCATCCAGAGGCTCACGCAGTTCGCGTACCGGGCGATCTTCGCGTGGGCGACGGTCTTCGCGTGGGGCACGAGGCTGACGTTCTTCACGCGGGGCGCGTGGTGCGCGTTCTTCGCGGGTCGAGGTCTCTTCACGGGCTTCGCGAGGCTGGCGTTCTTCACGCGGCTCACGTGGCGCGCGCTCGGCACGCTCTTCGCGTGGCTTGCGCTCTTCATCGCGACGACCGTTGCGGTTGCGGCTCTGCTGGCGACCGTTGCGACGCTCCTCGTTGCGCTGAGGACGCTCGGTGGCAGGCTTCTCGGTTACCACCGGTGCGGCGGCCACAGGTTCTTCCTTGCCGGCGAACAGGCTGACCAGCGACTTGACCAGGCCCTTGAACAGGCTTGGCTCTGGCAGGGCGTGTACCGGGGCGGCTGGGGCAGCAGGGGCTTCCGGAGCCGGTACCGGAGCATTGGCGCGGGCCGGTGCAGTCTTGACCGCGGCTTCCTGGCGAACCAGGGTGCGGGTGGCGGCAGCCGGTTGCACTTCTTCGGTTTCGGTCGCAGCGATTTCGTAGCTGGACTGGTTGTTCAGGGCTTCCGGGCTGTCGTCGCGCAGGCGCTGCACTTCGAAATGCGGGGTTTCCAGGTGGTCGTTCGGCAGAATGACGATACGCGCCCGGGTGCGCAGTTCGATCTTGGTGATCGAGTTGCGTTTTTCGTTGAGCAGGAACGCGGCGACCGGGATCGGCACCTGGGCACGCACCTCGGCAGTGCGATCCTTCAGGGCTTCTTCCTCGATCAGGCGCAGGATTGCCAGCGACAGCGATTCGACGTCACGGATGATGCCGGTGCCGCTGCAGCGCGGGCAGACGATGCCGCTGCTTTCGCCCAGGGAAGGGCGCAGGCGCTGTCGGGACATTTCCAGCAGGCCGAAGCGCGAAATGCGGCCGACCTGTACGCGGGCACGGTCGGCTTCCAGGCACTCGCGCACCTTTTCTTCGACGGCGCGCTGGTTCTTGGCCGGGGTCATGTCGATGAAGTCGATGACGATCAGGCCGCCGATGTCACGCAGACGCAGTTGGCGGGCGATTTCCTCGGCCGCTTCCAGGTTGGTCTGCAGGGCGGTTTCCTCGATGTCGCTGCCTTTGGTGGCGCGCGCCGAGTTGATGTCGATGGACACCAGGGCTTCGGTCGGGTCGATCACGATCGAGCCGCCCGATGGCAGGTCGACGACGCGCTGGAAGGCGGTCTCGATCTGGCTTTCGATCTGGAAGCGGTTGAACAGCGGCACGCTGTCTTCGTACAGCTTGATCTTGCTGGCGTACTGCGGCATCACCTGGCGGATGAAGGTCAGGGCTTCTTCCTGGGCGTCGACGCTGTCGATCAGCACTTCGCCGATGTCCTGGCGCAGGTAGTCGCGGATGGCGCGGATGATGACGTTGCTTTCCTGGTAGATCAGGAACGGCGCTGCGCGGTCGAGGGACGCTTCCTTGATGGCGGTCCACAGTTGCAGCAGGTAGTCCAGGTCCCACTGCATCTCTTCGCTGCTGCGGCCCAGGCCGGCAGTGCGAACGATCAGGCCCATGTCGGCAGGGGCAACCAGGCCGTTGAGCGCTTCGCGCAGTTCGTTGCGCTCTTCGCCTTCGATGCGACGGGAGATGCCGCCGGCACGCGGGTTGTTAGGCATCAGGACCAGGTAACGACCGGCCAGGCTGATGAAGGTGGTCAGGGCGGCGCCCTTGTTGCCGCGCTCTTCCTTCTCGACCTGGACGATGACTTCCTGGCCTTCGCTCAGCACTTCCTTGATGTTCACCCGGCCTTCGGGCGACTTCTTGAAGTATTCGCGGGAGATTTCCTTGAGGGGCAGAAAGCCGTGGCGCTCGGAGCCGAAATCGACGAAGGCGGCTTCAAGGCTGGGCTCGATGCGGGTGATCTTGCCCTTGTAGATGTTGGCTTTTTTCTGCTCGCGTGCACCGGACTCGATGTCCAGATCGTAGAGGCGCTGGCCGTCTACCAGAGCAACACGCAACTCTTCGGGTTGAGTCGCGTTAATCAGCATTCTTTTCATGTAGTACCGTCGGTTTCCGGGCTGCCGGAAACGGCGTTCGGCACACACGACTTCTCACGGTCGGTGTCAGGGTGCGTCAGGGGTGGCGGACCATCCCGTGTCCAGCGGCTTGCGGTCGGACTGGTCGCCCAGTGCTGCCGAAGTCGCGACGACGCGTCCTGCTAGCTGTGGTGTCAAATGCACTCAGTCAGGAGGAGGAATCAGCCTTCGGCCGTGGACACCCTGGGGCATCTTGATCAAGACCGGGTCCGGTCGCGGGCCAGAGGGCCTGTGGACTGGACGCAGTGCTACACGGTCCGACGGTTGTGCATCTCCACCCTACACGTATCCCTGATAATTCGGGTGCTGCCGCGCGCTGAATCCGCAACGGGTTGCAGTTATCGCCAGCTCCATACGGGAGCCCGCGCTTTCTATGGCTAAGGCTGGTATTTCCGAAGCATTCGCCGTGACTGCGTGAAAGCGACTGCACTGAAGGAGTGGGCATCGAAAAAAAACGTGCAGGAGGGTCAAACACCGCTCTTGTTGTTTTTTATCGGTCTTCTCTCATCGGCGCTGGTAGCGATTCCAGGCACTTCTGTAAACTGGCGAAAGCCCCGTCGGACGGCCTCGCGTCCTCGAGAATTGCGTAGGTCAGGGCCGGCTCAAAGCCATTGGTCCGCTGGCCAGCCGCTTTTGGCGGCGTTCGCGACTATAGCAGCAATCATTAAGTGCTTCAAATCCATAAAAAATTGTTATGATTCGCAAATGACGACTACTACCCCTCCGACCTCCGGCGTCCAGCTGATCGAGGTCGCGCCGGAACTTGCCGGCCAACGGATCGACAACTTCCTGATCACTGCACTCAAGGGCGTTCCCAAGACCTTGATTTATCGCATTTTGCGCAAAGGCGAAGTGCGGGTGAACAAGGGACGGATCAAGCCAGAGTACAAATTGCAGGCCGGCGATATCGTGCGCGTGCCGCCCGTTCGTCTGCCTGAGCGTGACGAGCCGGTGCCGCTGGCACAGGGCCTGCTTCAGCGACTCGAAGCGGCCATCGTGTACGAAGACAAGGCCCTCATCGTGCTCAACAAGCCTGCTGGCATCGCCGTGCACGGCGGCAGCGGGCTGAACTACGGTGTGATCGAAGCCTTTCGTCAGTTGCGCCCGGATACCAAGGAGCTGGAGCTGGTGCATCGGCTCGATCGCGATACCTCCGGTCTGCTGATGATCGCCAAGAAGCGCAGCATGTTGCGCCATCTGCATGCCGCGTTGCGCGGTGACGGCGTCGACAAGCGCTACATGGCACTGGTGCGTGGTCACTGGGCCACGGCCAAGAAGCAGGTCAATGCGCCGCTGCTCAAGAGCAACCTGCGTTCCGGCGAGCGGATGGTGGAAATCAACGACGAAGGCAAGGAGGCGCTCACCCTGTTTCGCGTGCTGCGCCGTTTCGGCGATTTCGCGACCATGGTCGAGGCACGCCCGATTACTGGCCGTACCCACCAGATTCGCGTGCATACCCTGCATGCCGGGCATTGCATCGCCGGCGACAGCAAGTATGGCGACGAGGATTTCACTCGCGAGATCCGCGAGCTGGGCGGCAAGCGCCTGTTCCTGCACGCCTATGCGCTGACCGTGCCGTTGCCCGATGGCGGCGAGCTGAAGCTGGAGGCGCCGGTGGACGACATGTGGGCCAAGACCGTGGAGCGTTTGAGTGCGCCGTGATTACGACCTGCTGATCTTCGATTGGGACGGCACGCTGGCCGATTCGATCGGGCGCATCGTCGAAGCGATGCATCGCTCGGCCGAGCGTGCCGGCTATGCGCTGTGCTCGGACGAGGCGGTCAAGGGCATCATCGGCCTGGCGCTGCCCGAGGCGATCAGCACGCTGTACCCGCATCTGGATCAGCCTGAAGTCATGGCGTTTCGTCAGCATTACGCCGACATCTATATGGCCCTGGATACCCAGCCGTCGCCGTTGTATCCCGGCGTGGTCGAGGCCCTCGAGTCGTTCAGGGCCGATGGCTATCGCCTGGCAGTCGCTACCGGCAAGGCGCGTCGCGGCCTGGACCGGGTGCTGGTGGCCAATGGCTGGGAAACGTTCTTCGACATTACCCGGGCTGCCGACGAAACCATGGGCAAGCCGCACCCGCGCATGCTCGAGGAGATCCTGGCCCATTGCCAGGTGCCGGCGAGCCGTGCGTTGATGGTGGGCGATTCGTCGTTCGACCTGCTGATGGCGCGCAATGCCGGCATGCATTCGGTGGCGGTGGGGCATGGGGCGCTGTCGCTCGAGGCATTGAGCGTTTACGAGCCGCAGTTGTCCATACAGCACTTTTCACAATTGCAGGCGTGGCTAGGCCGAACCGCTGCAATCGAATTTCCAGGGTAGGTGAGCATGACTGACGAGTGGAAGGCGCCTGACGCCGAAAAGAACGAAGAGCGCACCAGCTGGAAGCTGCTCGAGAAGACCTTGCTGGCGGGCGTGCAGGAGCAGCGTCGGGCCCGGCGCTGGGGTATTTTTTTCAAGTTGCTGACGTTCGTGTACCTGTTCGGCATCCTGGCCCTGTTTTCGCCGCTGATGGATATCGACAAGACCGCCGCCCGTGGCGCGAGCCATACGGCGCTGATCGAGGTGCGCGGGATCATTGCGGACAAGGAGCCGGCCAGCGCCGACAACGTGATAGCCAGCCTGCGTGCGGCCTTCGACGACGCCAAGACCAAGGCGGTGGTGCTGCGTATCAACAGCCCGGGCGGCAGCCCGGTGCAGTCTGGCTACATCTATGACGAGATTCGTCGTCTGCAGGCCGCCAAGCCGTCGGTCAAGGTGTACGCGGTCATCAGCGACCTGGGTGCGTCGGGTGCCTACTATATCGCCAGTGCGGCTGACCAGATCTATGCCGACAAGGCCAGCCTGGTGGGCTCGATTGGAGTGACGGCAGCTGGCTACGGCTTTGTCGGCACCATGGAGAAGCTGGGTGTCGAGCGTCGTACCTATACGGCGGGTGAGCACAAGGCCTTCCTTGATCCATTCCAGCCGCAGAAACCGGACGAAACGGCCTTCTGGCAGGGTGTGCTGGACACCACCCACAAGCAGTTCATCGCCAGTGTGAAGCAGGGGCGCGGCGAGCGGCTCAAGGACAAGGAGCATCCCGAGCTGTTCAGCGGGCTGATCTGGTCGGGTGAGCAGGCCGTGCAGCTAGGGCTGGTGGACGCCCTGGGCAATGCCGATTATGTGGCGCGTGAGGTGGTGGGGGAGAAGGCCCTGGTTGATTTCACCGTCGAAGAGTCGCCGTTTGATCGCTTCTCCAAGCGCCTGGGTGCCAGCGTCGCCGAGCACCTTGCCATGTGGATGGGCTTTCAGGGGCCGGCACTGCGCTGAGTGTGCTGATTAATGAAAAACCGGCCAGATGGCCGGTTTTTTATTGCTGGTATTGGCTTGCCCTCACGGTATGCTCACCCCTTCCTTGAGCAGCATGTCGACCAGTCGGATCAGCGGCAGTCCCACCAGACTGGTGGCATCGCAGCCGTGGGTGCTTTGGAACAGGCTCACCCCCAGCCCTTCGCACTTGAAGCTGCCGGCGCAGTCATAGGGTTGCTCGGCGTGCAGGTAGCGTTCGATGCGTGGCAGGTCCAGTTCGCGCATGTGCACGGTAAATGGAACGCAATCGACCTCGCAATGGCCGCTCTGGGTATTGAGCAGCGCCACGCCGGTCAGGAAGGTGACGTGATTGCCGCTCGCAGCCAGCAATTGCTCGCAGGCCTTTTCGAAGGTGTGTGGCTTGCCCAGAATCTGTTCGCCCAGCACGGCAACCTGGTCGGAGCCGATGATAAGATGCCCCGGATGGCTGGCAGCCAATGCCTCGGCCTTGTGCCTGGCCAGGCGCTTGACCAGCTCTGGGGCGGGCTCTTCGCCGATGCGCTGTTCGTCGATATCGGGCGCTGCCCAGGCAAAGGGCAGTTGCAGTCGCGCCAGCAATTCGCGCCGGTAGGGTGAGCTGGAAGCCAGTAACAAGGGCAGCATGATGAACTCCTGAGCAGGTGCGCCGATTCTAACATGTTGAACGGGGCCGAATTTCCTTTGACAGGGGCGGGGGGCATCCCTAGAATGCTGCGCCTATGTTGAATGACCCGATTCCACCTCACGTTGACCCGCGCAAATTGGCCGATCGTGGTGTTTCTCTCGAAGGAACTCTGCTACTCGCCGATTTGGAGAGACTCTGCGACCCGCTTTCCGACGATGTCGGTACGGTGCAGGCTAAATTCGATTTTGAGCGAGACGAACAGAAAACCGTGGTTATCCACAGTGCTCTGACCGTCGAGGTCAAGATGGTTTGCCAGCGTTGTCTTGAGCTGGTCACCCTGCCGATCCACAGCGAATCTACATATGCTGTGGTGAAAGAGGGTGCGAATACCCAGTCGTTACCGAAAGGTTATGACGTGCTGGAACTGGGCGAAGATCCTTTGGATCTGCAAGCATTGGTCGAGGAAGAGCTTCTGCTCGCCTTGCCCATCGTGCCTGCTCATCATCCGGAAGAATGCCAGCAGCCGGCGGGCGCCGATGAGCCCGAACCGAGCAAGGACGAGGTAACGCGGTCCAACCCGTTCAGTGTATTGGCGCAGTTAAAGCGTGACCCAAACGTTTAGGAGTTAATCAATTATGGCTGTTCAGCAGAACAAAAAATCCCGCTCTGCCCGTGACATGCGCCGTTCGCACGACGCTCTCTCGGAAAACGCTCTGTCCGTAGAGAAAACCACTGGTGAAGTGCACCTGCGTCACCACGTATCGCCAGAAGGCGTATACCGTGGTCGCAAAGTGATCGACAAGGGCGCTGACGAGTAATCCTTGTCCGCTCAGATCGCGATTGACGCAATGGGCGGGGACTTCGGTCCCCGCAGCATTGTTCAGGCCAGCATTGCTTGCCTGTCGGCTACTCCCTCGCTGCACCTGACCCTCGTCGGTCAACCCTCCCTCCTTGAAGATCTGATCGCTGGCCAGTCGGCAGCGGATCGCGCGCGCCTGCATATTGTGCCGGCCAGCGAAGTGATCGGCATGGACGAGCGGCCGTCCCAGGCGCTGCGTGGCAAGCCCGACTCGTCGATGCGCGTGGCCCTCGAACTATTGCGTGATGGCAAGGTGCAGGCCTGCGTGAGCGCCGGCAACACCGGCGCGCTGATGGCGTTGTCGCGCTATGTGCTCAAGACCCTGCCCGGCATCGATCGGCCTGCGATGGTGGCGGCCATACCGACCCAGACCGGCTATTGCCAGCTGCTTGACCTGGGGGCCAACGTCGACTGCAGCGCCGAGCACCTGTTCCAGTTCGCCGTGATGGGCTCGGTGGCGGCGCAAGCGCTGGGCATTTCCCGGCCGCGTGTGGCGCTGCTCAACATCGGTACCGAAGACATCAAGGGCAACCAGCAGGTCAAGCTGGCTGCGACGCTGCTGCAAAATGCCCGCGGCCTCAACTACATCGGCTTTGTCGAAGGCGATGGCCTGTACCGTGGCGAAGCGGATGTGGTGGTGTGCGACGGCTTTGTCGGTAATATCCTGCTCAAGTCCAGCGAAGGGTTGGCCACCATGATCGGTGGGCGCATCGAGGCGCTGTTCAAGCATGGCCTGATGGCGCGGGCGGTGGGGGCCCTGGCGATGCCGCTGCTCAGTCGCCTGAAGGCCGACCTTGCGCCGGCGCGCCACAATGGCGCGAGTTTTCTCGGCCTGCAGGGCATCGTCATCAAGAGTCATGGCTCGGCGGGTGTGCAGGGTTTCCAGAGCGCGATACAGCGGGCGCTGATCGAGATCCAGGAGAACCTGCCGCAGCGCTTGCACGGCCGTCTGGAGGATCTGCTGCCTTAGGCATCGGCACAACGACGTGCATAAATGTGACCGCTTGGTTCTCGTTACCATCCAATTGTCAGTTTTCTCGCGCTCAGCCCCGGCTGGGCGCTATTTTCGACGACAAGATCATTAGGGGCTTGTTCAATGTCTGCATCCCTCGCATTCGTCTTTCCTGGCCAAGGTTCGCAGTCGCTCGGCATGCTTGCCGAGCTGGGCGCCCAGTACCCGCTGGTCATCGATACCTTCCGTGAGGCCTCCGAGGCTCTCGGTTACGACCTGTGGGCACTGACCCAGCAGGGCCCGGAAGAACAACTCAACCAGACGGACAAAACCCAGCCGGCCATCCTGACCGCCTCGATCGCCCTGTGGCGCCTGTGGCTGGCCGAAGGTGGCGCGCGCCCTGCATTCGTTTCCGGGCACAGCCTGGGTGAATACAGTGCGCTGGTGGCTGCCGGCAGCTTGAGCCTGGGTGACGCGGTCAAGCTGGTCAAGCGTCGCGGCGAGCTCATGCAGGAGGCCGTGCCGGCCGGGCAGGGCGCCATGGCTGCGATTCTGGGCCTGGATGACGCCGTGGTCGTGGACCTGTGTGCTCAGGCCGCGCAGGGTGAGGTGGTCAGTGCGGTCAACTTCAACTCCCCGGGCCAGGTTGTCATTGCCGGTGCCAAGGCTGCTGTAGAGCGCGCCATGGAAGCCTGCAAGGCCGCCGGCGCCAAACGCGCGCTGCCGCTGCCGGTCAGCGTGCCGTCGCACTGCGAGCTGATGCGCCCGGCCGCCGAGCGGTTTGCCGAATCGGTGAATGCCATCGACTGGCAGGCCCCGCAGATCCCGCTGGTGCAGAACGTCAGTGCGGGCGTGGCTGGCGATCTCGAAACCCTCAAAAGCGACCTGCTGGAGCAGCTGTACAAGCCGGTACGCTGGGTCGAATGCGTGCAGACCCTGGCTGCCAATGGCGCGGTGCAACTGGTCGAGTGCGGCCCCGGCAAGGTGCTGGCCGGCTTGAACAAGCGCTGCGCCGACGGCGTGAACACCTTCAACCTCAATACCCCGGATGCTTTCGCCGCCACCCGTGCGGCGCTGGCCTGATTTAGGAGAAACTTGCATGAGCCTGCAAGGTAAAGTTGCACTGGTCACCGGCGCCAGCCGTGGCATTGGCCAGGCGATCGCCCTGGAACTGGGGCGTCTGGGCGCCACCGTCATCGGTACCGCCACGTCCGCCTCCGGCGCCGAGCGTATTGCCGCGACCCTCAAGGAGCATGGCATCGCCGGTACCGGGCTGGAGCTGAACGTGACCAGCGACGAGTCGGTCACCGCCACCCTGGCATCTATCCAGGTGCAGTTCGGTGCGCCGACCATCCTGGTCAACAACGCCGGCATCACCCGCGACAACCTGATGCTGCGCATGAAAGACGACGAGTGGTTCGACGTCATCGATACCAACCTCAACAGCCTCTACCGTCTGTCCAAGGGCGTGCTGCGCGGCATGACCAAGGCGCGCTGGGGTCGTATCATCAGCATCGGTTCGGTCGTTGGGGCCATGGGTAACGTCGGCCAGGTCAACTACGCCGCCGCCAAGGCCGGCCTGGAAGGCTTCAGCCGCGCTCTGGCGCGTGAAGTCGGCTCACGTGCGATCACCGTGAACTCGGTAGCGCCGGGTTTCATCGATACCGACATGACCCGCGAACTGCCAGAGGCGCAGCGTGAAGCGCTGCAAAACCAGATTCCGCTGGGTCGTCTGGGCCAGGTCGACGAAATCGCGAAAGTGGTTGCGTTCCTGGCCTCTGACGGCGCAGCTTACGTGACCGGTGCGACTGTCCCGGTCAACGGCGGGATGTACATGTAGTTAAATGTGACGGATTGCTTCAAAAAAATGTCATACGAGCTGTCTAAAATCCGTTATAAAGCTGCAACCAAATTCTAGGCGGCAGGTGGGTGTGAAGTTCGAGGGATGCATTACGCTTGAAAAGCGGGCGTCTTTCTATAAACTTACACACCGGCCAGCTGCCTGACATATATCCATTAGGAGTGAAAACTAGGTATGAGCACCATCGAAGAACGCGTCAAGAAAATCGTCGCCGAGCAACTGGGCGTTAAAGAAGAAGAAGTGGTCAACACCGCTTCCTTCGTAGAAGATCTGGGTGCCGATTCCCTTGACACCGTTGAGCTGGTGATGGCTCTGGAAGAGGAATTCGAGACCGAAATCCCTGACGAAGAAGCCGAGAAGATCACTACTGTTCAAGCAGCCATCGACTACGTCACCAGCCACCAGGCTTAAGACTTTGTAGTCGTCGCTTCTTGTCATGGAAAAACCGCACTGCCGTTACTGGCGTGCGGTTTTTTCTTTGCATGAGATGTAGACCATAGAATAAGGAGAGTGCTGTGTCGCGTAGACGCGTCGTGGTCACCGGTATGGGTATGCTGTCGCCACTGGGCACGGATGTGCCAAGCAGTTGGCAAGGCATTCTGGCTGGCCGCAGTGGCATAGGTCTGATCGAGCATACTGACCTGTCTGCCTACTCCACCCGTTTTGGCGGCTCGGTAAAGGGCTTTGAAGTCGAGCAGTACCTGTCGGTCAAGGAAGCCCGCAAGCTCGATCTGTTCATTCAATACGGCCTGGCGGCCGGGTTCCAGGCGGTGCGCAATGCCGGGCTGGAAGTCACCGATGCCAACCGTGAGCGTATCGGCGTGGCCATGGGTTCGGGCATCGGCGGCCTGACCAATATCGAAGAAACCAGCCGGACCTTGCACGAGCAAGGCCCGCGGCGCATTTCGCCGTTCTTCGTGCCAGGCTCGATCATCAACATGATTTCCGGTTTCCTGTCGATCCACCTGGGTGTACAGGGGCCCAACTACGCCATTGCCACTGCCTGCACCACGGGCACGCACTGCATCGGCATGGCGGCGCGCAATATCGCCTACGGCGAAGCCGACGTGATGATCGCCGGTGGCGCAGAGATGGCGGCCTGTGGCCTGGGTATGGGCGGTTTTGGCGCTTCGCGTGCGCTGTCGACGCGCAACGACGAGCCAACCCGTGCCAGCCGGCCGTGGGACAAGGGCCGTGACGGTTTCGTGCTGTCCGACGGTGCCGGTGCGCTGGTGCTCGAAGAGCTCGAGCACGCCAAGGCGCGGGGCGCGACCATCTATGCCGAACTGGTTGGTTTTGGCATGAGCGGCGACGCCTACCACATGACTTCGCCACCCGACAACGGCGCCGGTGCGGCCCGCTGCATGGCCAACGCCTTGCGCGATGCGGGCGTGAACCCCAGCGAAGTCGGCTACATCAACGCCCACGGTACCTCGACGCCTGCCGGCGACCTGGCCGAAGTGGCAGCGATCAAGTCGGTGTTTGGCGAGCACGCCTACAAGCTGGCCGTGAGCTCGACCAAGTCGATGACCGGTCACCTGCTGGGGGCTGCCGGCGCGGTAGAGGCGATTTTCAGCGTGCTGTCCATCAATGGGCAAGTGGCGCCGCCGACCATCAACCTCGATGAGCCGGATGAAGGCTGCGACCTGGACTTCGTGCCGCACCAGCCGCGCAACATGCCGATCGAGGTCGTGCTGTCGAACTCCTTCGGTTTTGGCGGTACCAATGGCTCGCTGGTGTTCCGCCGGTTCGCCGAGTGATGCACAGCTGGGTCGATGGCCTGCCGGCTGACGCCCTGACGTTGAGCAGCCGCGGGCTGGCCTATGGCGATGGTCTGTTCGAGACCATCGCCGTGCGGGCCGGGCAGCCCTCGCTGCTGACGTATCACCTCGACCGCCTGGCGCTGGGTTGCCAGCGCCTGGCGATCGACGCCGATCACCTACTCATCCGCGACGAGGTATGCCGTTATGCCGGCTTGCTGGGTGATGGCGTGCTCAAGCTCATTCTCACCCGTGGCGACAGTCAGCGCGGCTATGCCCCGGCTGCCGGTGCACCGCCGCGTCGCATTCTTCAGGCCAGCCCCGCCGCCAGCTACCCGCCGCAGAACGCCGAGCAGGGGGTAAGGCTGTTTGCCTGCCAGACCCGCCTGGCCGAGCAACCCTTGCTTGCCGGGCTCAAGCACCTCAATCGCCTGGAGCAGGTACTGGCACGGGCCGAGTGGCAGGGCGCCGAGTACGCTGAAGGTTTGATGCGTGATGTATCCGGGCGCGTGATCGAAGGTGTCTACAGCAACCTGTTCGTGGTGCGCGATGGCGTGCTGTACACCGCCGACCTGGCGCGTTGCGGCGTGGCCGGGGTAATGCGCGCTGCCTTGCTGGACGAGGCGCCGCGCCACGGTATCACGGCCCGTGTGGTCGACCTGGCGCTGGCCGATCTCGAGCAGGCCGACGAAGTGTTGCTGTGCAACAGCGTGTATGGCGTATGGCCGGTGCGTGCATTTGCATCGCTGAACTGGTCGCCGGGGCCGCTCACCCGTAAACTGCAGGCCATTGCCCGTACGCTACTGGATGCCTGATTCGTGAGACGTAAATTGTTGGTGCTGCTGGAGACCGGGTTGATCCTGGCCGGCCTGCTATTGGGCTTCTCGGCCTGGAAGGTGCACTCGGCGCTGGAGCAGCCGCTGCACCTGACCGGCGAGCGGTTGCTCGATGTTCCTACCGGCACCACGCCCAACCGCATGTTCTATCGCATGCAGCAGGACGGCGTGATTCGCGACGCCTTCTGGCTGCGCCTTTACTGGCGCTTCAACATGCCGAGCGTGGCTTTGCATACCGGCGAGTACCGCATGACCCCCGGCATGAACGTGCGCGACCTGTTCGAGGCGTGGCGGCGTGGTGACGTGGTGCAGTACAGCCTGACCCTGGTCGAGGGCTGGAATTTCCGCCAGGTGCGCTCGGCACTGGCCAGACATGAAAAGATCCGCCAGACCCTGGATGGCCTGAGCGACAGCGAGGTCATGGACAAGCTCGGGCACCCGGGCGTGTTCCCCGAGGGGCGCTTCTTCCCTGACACCTATCGGTTCGTGCGCGGCATGAGCGATGTCGAGTTCCTGCAGCAGGCGTACGCGCGCCTGGAGGAGGTGCTGGCCAAGGAGTGGAACGAGCGCTCCCCGGCTGCGCCCTATCGCGACCCTTACCAGGCGCTGATCATGGCCTCGCTGGTCGAGAAGGAAACCGGCGTGCCACAGGAGCGTGGTCAGATCGCCGGCGTCTTCGTGCGTCGCCTGCAGATCGGCATGCTGCTGCAGACCGACCCTACCGTGATCTATGGCATGGGCGAACGCTACAACGGCAAGATCACCCGCGCCGACCTGCGTGAGCCCACGCCCTACAACACCTACGTGATCGCCGGCCTGCCGCCGACGCCG
This sequence comes from Pseudomonas sp. FBF18, assembly GCF_024261405.1. Classification (NCBI taxonomy): domain Bacteria; kingdom Pseudomonadati; phylum Pseudomonadota; class Gammaproteobacteria; order Pseudomonadales; family Pseudomonadaceae; genus Pseudomonas; species Pseudomonas sp. FBF18. Next base: position 752,990 of record NZ_QKRS01000001.1, read on the forward strand.
ATTGCCATGGTCGGGCGTGAAGCCATTCACGCGGCCTTGAACCCGGAGCCGGGCAGCAGCCTGTACTTCGTCGCCCGGGGCGATGGCAGCCATGTGTTCTCCGATGACCTGGGGGCGCACAATTCTGCCGTGCGCGAGTACCAGATCAAGCGGCGTGCCGACTACCGTTCAAGCCCGGCGCCAAGCGCCGGCGACACCCCGAACGAGGTTCCTGCATCCGAGGCGCCCCAGGCTGCACCGCAGCCTGCCGAGCCCTCGGTGCAGCCGGATGTTCCCCCGGCCAGCGAACCTACCCCGCAATGACCCTGATTAAGGACTGCCTGTGAGCGGCTTGTTTATCACCCTGGAAGGTCCCGAAGGCGCGGGCAAGAGCACCAATCGCGAGTACCTGGCCGAGCACCTGCGCGCCCACGGGCTGGATGTGGTGCTGACCCGCGAGCCGGGCGGCACCCCGCTGGCCGAGCGCATACGCGAACTGTTGCTGGCCCCCAGCGATGAGACGATGGATGCCGACACCGAGCTGTTGCTGGTGTTCGCCGCGCGCGCCCAGCACCTGGCCCAGGTGATCCGCCCGGCGCTTGCGCGGGGCGCCATCGTCCTGTGCGACCGTTTCACCGATGCCACCTATGCCTACCAGGGCGGTGGCCGCGGGCTGTCGGTCGAGCGCATTGCCACCCTTGAAACCTTCGTCCAGGGCGACCTGCGCCCCGACCTGACCCTTGTGTTCGACCTGCCGGTGGAGGTCGGCCTTTCGCGCGCAGCGGCGCGCGGGCGGCTGGATCGCTTCGAGCAGGAAGGCCAGGCGTTTTTCCAGGCTGTTCGCCAGGCCTACCTGGCCCGCGCAGCCGCCGACCCGGCGCGCTATCACCTGGTCGATGCCGCGCAACCGCTGGCCCGGGTTCAACTCGCCCTGGATGCGTTGCTGCCGCAGATCCTGGAGCGTTGCCGTGGCTGAGGCCTACCCGTGGCAGGCGACGCTCTGGCAGCAACTGGCCGGGCGCACACAGCATGCCCATGCGTACCTGTTGCACGGCCCGCAAGGCATCGGCAAGCGGGCGCTGGCCGAGCGCCTGATGGCGTTTCTGCTGTGCCGCCAGCCCGAGGGGCTTGAGGCGTGCGGGCACTGCAAGTCGTGCCAGTTGCTGAAGGCGGGCAGTCACCCGGACAACTACATCCTGGAGCCTGAAGAGGCCGACAAGCCGATCAAGGTCGACCAGGTGCGCGACCTGGTCAGCTTCGTGGTGCAGACCGCGCAGATGGGCGGACGCAAGGTGATTCTCATCGCGCCGGTCGAGGCAATGAACATCAACGCTGCCAACGCCTTGCTCAAGAGCCTCGAAGAGCCTTCGGGCGATACCGTGCTGTTGCTGGTCAGTCACCAGCCCAGCCGGTTGCTGCCGACCATCAGGAGCCGTTGCCAGCAACAGGCCTGCCCGTTGCCAAGTCAGGCGCAGAGCGAGGCGTGGCTGGCAGCCGCGTTACCCGACAGTGACGAGGCCGAGCGCCACGAACTGCTGAGCCTTGCAGCAGGTTCGCCACTGCTGGCTGTCAGCCTGCAGGCCCAGGGTGTGCGCGAGCAGCGCGCGCAGGTGGTCGAGGGGGTCAAGAAGCTGCTCAAGCAGCAGCAGTCCGCGACCCAGTTGGCCGAAGGCTGGAACAGCATCCCGCTGTTGTTGCTGTTCGACTGGTTCTGCGACTGGTCCAACCTGATCCTGCGCTATCAGCTGACCCAGGACGAAGAGGGCCTGGGGCTGGCCGACATGCGCAAGGTCGTGCAGTACCTTGCCCAGAAGAGCCCGCAGGGCAAGGTGCTGGATATCCAGGACTGGATTCTTGTGCAGCGCCAGAAGGTGCTGAACAAGGCCAACCTCAACCGCGTGCTGTTGCTCGAAGCGTTGCTGGCCTCCTGGGCCCTGTTGCCGGGTCAGCGTTGAGCTGGCCTTTCGATCCTCCATTTTCAGTGTTGTCATTACGCCCATGCTTGTAGATTCCCATTGCCACCTCGACCGTCTCGACCTCGCCGCCCATGGTGGCTCCCTGGATGCCGCGCTGGATGCCGCGCGGGCACGGGGTGTCGGGCATTTCCTGTGCATCGGCGTAAGTGCCGACAATGCAGCCCAGGTCAGGGCGCTGGCAGCGCGCTACCCTGATGTGGACTGCTCGGTCGGCATCCACCCGCTGGACCTGGCGCCAGGCGAAGCGCCGGCGCTGGACTGGCTGCTCGGCGAACTGAACCACCCCGAGGTAGTGGCCATTGGTGAGACCGGGCTGGACTATCACTACGAGCCCGAGGCTGCACAGTTGCAACAGGCATCGTTTCGCCTGCACCTGGAGGCGGCCAGGCTCACCGGCAAGCCGGTGGTCATCCACACCCGTGCGGCGCGCGCCGATACCCTGACCCTGCTGCGCGAGGCGGCATTGCCGCAGGCAGGCGTGCTGCACTGCTTCACCGAAGACTGGGAGATGGCCAAGGCAGCGCTGGACCTGGGGTATTACATTTCGTTGTCGGGGATTGTCACGTTCCGCAATGCCGACGCGTTGCGTGACGTGGCGCGGCAGGTGCCGGCAGATCGTTTGCTGGTAGAGACCGACTCACCGTACCTGGCGCCGATTCCGCACCGCGGCAAGCCGAACTTGCCGGAGTATGTGCGTGACGTGGCGGAGTTCATCGCGTTGGTGCGGGGGGAGCGTTACGAGCAGCTGGCGCAACAGACCACCGAGAACTTCAGGCGTCTGTTCCCCCTGGCGCGGGTGCGGGTGGCCTGACCCCGCTGCGCGGGCGCCGTGGCGGTCGCGCGGGCAAAAAAAACCCGGGTTCTGGGGGGGAATCCGGGTTAAGACCATTAGGAGTAAAACAAAGGCGAGCGGTCCGTGTTCACCCTTATCGGCGCGTCACTTGGGGGGATGCGTCGCGCCAACACCTCAAGTATTGGTCAGGTTCGCCGCGATTCCACCAAGGGTTGATCGTTTTTTAAACAGATTTGGAATACGTGCGGCCCTGCTGAGCACGCATTGCTCTGCCGTGCGCCTGACCGCCTGGATTGCACGTCTGGGGCAGGGGGAAGGGGAGGTCCGCTTCGGGCAACCGGGTCGCCGGCCTGCTCAAACTCATCAAGAAACATAGGCATGCGCGGATGATCCGTGCATTTTTGCGCAAGTTAGGCATAATAACGGGCTTCGATTTTGATCCAGTCCTTCTTATGCAGAAAGAACCTCGTAAGGTCCGTGAGTTTCGTCGCCGAGAGCAAGAGATTCTCGATACCGCGCTCAAGCTGTTTCTCGAACAGGGTGAAGACAGTGTCACCGTCGAGATGATCGCTGACGCCGTGGGTATCGGCAAAGGCACGATCTACAAGCACTTCAAGTCCAAGGCGGAGATCTACCTGCGCCTGATGCTCGACTACGAGCGCGATTTGAACGAACTGCTGCACTCTGCCGATGTGGATCGCGACAAGGAGGCCCTGTCGCGTGCCTACTTCGAATTCCGCATGCGCGACCCGCAGCGCTACCGCCTGTTCGACCGCCTCGAAGAGAAGGTGGTCAAAGGCAACCAGGTGCCGGAAATGGTCGAGGAGCTGCACAAGATCCGTGCCTCCAACTTCGAGCGCCTGACCCTGCTGATCAAGGGTCGCATCACCGAGGGCAAGCTCGAGGACGTGCCGCCGTATTTCCACTACTGCGCGGCCTGGGCCCTGGTGCATGGCGCGGTGGCACTGTATCACTCGCCGTTCTGGAGCAATGTGCTGGAGGACCAGGAAGGCTTCTTCCAGTTCCTCATGGACATTGGCGTGCGCATGGGCAACAAGCGCAAGCGCGACCCGGAGCCATCTGGCAGCTGAATGCTCGCTGGCGCCGTGCAGGCATATACTCAGGTAAGAGGCTTGCAAAAAACTGATTTCTGAGTCAGGTTTTGCAGGCCCGATTCACACTTGCCGGAGTGCTCCATGATCGTCGACCGTCAAGGCAGACGTTTTCGCAACCTGCGCGTCAGCCTCACCGCGGCGTGCAACTATGCCTGCACCTATTGCGTGCCGGACGGCAAGCGTCTGGTCGCAGCGCAGGATGAGCTCTCGGCCCAGGCCATGGTGCGTGGGGTGGCCTGGCTGATCGAAGCTGCCGGTATCGAGCGCCTGCGTATCACCGGTGGCGAACCCCTGGTCAGTCCCAAGCTCGAAGCCTTCCTGGCTGGCGTGTCGGTGCTCGGCCTCGATGACATCGCCCTGACCACCAATGGCCAGTTGCTCGCGCGCAAGCTGCCATTGCTGCTGGATGCCGGCATCCGGCGCCTGAACGTCTCCCTTGATACCCTCGACGCCGATGCCTTCCGCGGGATCTCCCGTGGCGGGGATCTGGCCAGCGTGCTCGATGGCATGCACAAGGCCAGCGACGCCGGCATGAAGATCAAGGTGAACATGGTGCCACTGCGCGGGCGCAACCTCGATCAGGTGCTGCCGCTGCTCGACTACTGCCTGGCCCGTGGCTATGAACTGCGCTTTATCGAACTGATGCGCATGGGGCACCTGGCCAGCGACCACAACGCTTTCCTGCAGCAGTTCGTGAGCCTGGAGCAGTTGCTGCAACTGATCGGCGAGCATCACGAGTACGCCCAGGCCGATGCGCCAGTGGACGCCACTGCATTGCGCTACCGGGTGCCGGGGCAAGGCCACTTCGGCGTGATCGCCAACGAAAGCGTGCCGTTCTGCCGAACCTGCTCGCGCCTGCGTCTGTCTTCTACCGGGTGGCTGCATGGCTGCCTGTCGTCGAGCAACCGGCATTTCATCGGTGACCTGCTCGACAAGCCGCGCCACCAGGCGTTGCCGGCCTTGCAGGGCATGTTGATGAAGGCCCTGGGCGACAAGCAGGCCGTGGCATTTTCAGGCGGTGCCACGGTGATGAAGATCATCGGCGGTTGAGCCATACCCTCCAGCTGGCGCAAAACCTGCATCTGGCGGCTGTTCGCCGGTTTTCCGTCACCGGCTTCTGGAGGAAAGATGCGTAGCCTGGTTCTGCTGCTGGCGCTGATGGCGCTGGGTGGCTGCATGAATGTGAGCGATATGGGCGAAGGTGTGCGCTACCACATGAGCGACGCCGGCCTGCTCGACCATAGCGAAACCCGCCGTTCGTTGTCGGTGCGCCTGCAGCCCGACTCGTTCGTCTTCATCGGTCAGGGCGTGTTCGTGCCGCCGGGCAATGCCTATCCGCGGCCCAACGTGGTGGCCGAGGAAGCCTTCAAGGCCTTTGTCGAGTACTTCCCGCTGGTGCGACGTGCCGAGGGTCCGCTGGGGCTGGAGGATGCCTTGTCCCAGGCGCGCGACGTGGGCGCGCATTACCTGCTGTATGCGCGTTTTGCCAAGGCCGACAACCGTATCGGCAATGGTGACGAGTGGTACGACGAGCAGGCGGTGGACCGCCTGGGTGTCGACACCGGAAGAATTCAGCTGATGCTGATCGAAACCAGTACCCGCTACCTGATCGATACCGTGAGCATCCGCAGCCGTGGCGGTTTGCTGACGTTCCACGACAATCAGCCGCAGGATTTGATTGCGGCACCGCTTGAGGATTACGCTCGCAGTTTGTTGGGCATGAGCCGCTGAGGAGCAGATGATGGTGGATACCGGCAAGGCCAATGACCTGTTGGCGCAACTCCCGAAGGTCGGCAAAGGTCCGGCGCCGGTCCACCTGTGGAATCCGGACTTCTGCGGCGACATCGACATGCGAATCGCCCGCGACGGTACCTGGTACTACCTGGGCACCCCGATTGGTCGCAAGCCGATGGTGCGTCTGTTCTCCACCATCATCCGTCGCGACGGGGATGACTACTTCCTGGTCACGCCTGTGGAAAAGGTCGGAATCCAGGTCGATGATGCGCCGTTCGTGGCGGTGCTCATGGACGTGCAGGGCAGTGGTGAGCAGCAGGTGCTGCGCTTCACCAGTAATGTGGAGGATGTGGTCGAGGCCGGGCCCGAGCACCCGCTGCGTTTCGTGATCGACCCGCTGACACAGGAGCCTTCGCCTTACGTGCACATGCGCAACAACCTCGAGGCGCTGATCCATCGCAGCGTGTTTTACCAGCTGGTAGAGCTGGCTGTAACGCGCGACATCGATGGGCAGCCATGGCTGGGCGTATGGAGTGCGGGGCAGTTCTTTCCGATCGGGCAGCAATAGCCTGTCGCAGCCTGTATCGCCAGGCAGCCCTGGCCCGGGCTGAAGACCAAAACGAAAAAATCCCGCCAAAAGGCGGGTTTTTCGAGTATTTCAGAAGCTGTGCAAGCACGCTCTGAAACGATGTTTGGCTCCGCGACCAGGACTCGAACCTGGGACCCAATGATTAACAGTCATTTGCTCTACCGACTGAGCTATCGCGGAATCTGGGGCGTATCTTACTGATTGCTAAGGGGAAGTCAAGCTCCCCCTGAGCAATCAGGTGTTACAGGACCTCGACGATCGCCTTGGTCACCACGTGAATGTTGTTCTGGTTCAACGAGGCGACGCAGATACGACCGGTATCCAGAGCATAGATCGCATGCTCGTCCTTCAGGCGCGCTACCTGCTCGACGGTCAGGCCCGAGTAGGAGAACATGCCGCACTGACGCCCGACGAAGCTGAAGTCCTGCTGTGCGCCGTACTGGGCCAGCAGCTCGACCATCTGCTTGCGCATGCCGTGGATGCGCTGGCGCATCTCGGCCAGTTCCGCTTCCCACATTGCGCGCAGCTCGGGGCTGTTGAGCACGGTGGCGACAATGGTCGCGCCGTGGGTCGGCGGGTTGGAGTAGTTGGTGCGGATCACGCGCTTGACCTGCGACAGCACGCGAGTGGCCTCTTCCTTGGACTCGGTGACGATCGACAGGGCGCCGACGCGCTCGCCGTACAGCGAGAACGACTTGGAGAACGAGCTGGAGACGAAGAAGTCCAGGCCCGATTCGGCGAACAGGCGCACGGCAGCGGCGTCTTCGGCGATGCCCTGGCCAAAGCCCTGGTAGGCCATGTCCAGGAACGGGATGTGACCCTTGGCCTTGACCACCTCGAGCACGTTGTTCCAGTCGGCCGGGGTCAGGTCGACGCCGGTCGGGTTGTGGCAGCAGGCGTGCAGTACCACGATCGAGCCGGACGGCAGCGCGTTCAGGTCCTCGAGCATGCCGGCACGGTTGACGTCATGGGTGGCGGCGTCGTAGTAGCGGTAGTTCTTGACCGGGAAACCGGCGGTTTCGAACAGGGCGCGGTGGTTTTCCCAGCTCGGGTCGCTGATTGCGACAGTGGCATTGGGCGACAGCTGCTTGAGGAAGTCAGCGCCGATCTTCAGGGCGCCGGTACCACCGACGGACTGGGTGGTGACCACACGGCCGGCGGCCAGCAGGGGCGAATCGGCACCGAACAGCAGCTTCTGCACGGCCTGGTCGTAGGCCACGATGCCGTCGATCGGCAGGTAGCCGCGGGAGGCGTGCTGGGCGGCGCGTTGGGTTTCGGCTTCGATGACTGCACGCAGCAGTGGGATACGCCCTTCTTCGTTGCAGTAAACACCAACGCCCAGGTTCACCTTGTGGGTGCGGGTATCGGCATTGAACGCTTCGTTGAGGCCCAGGATAGGGTCGCGGGGTGCCAGCTCGACAGCGGAAAACAGGCTCATTTTTACCTTGGCTCTGAATGGAGAGTGATAGAGGTGGCACGCTCCAGCCGAATGCACTGAAGCGGTGCACAAACGGGGAGTCAGTATAGTGATACCCATCGGTCACGGCGACAGTCTGTCGCAGCATTTACTGCTGTTTTCGCGAATATTTTTCGACCGTCAGTCGCTTGCGCCGGTCAATACTGTGAAACAGGCCGTGGTTTGCCTTGAAACTGGCGCCGGGCACCACCAATTGGGTATAAGTACTGTCTATAAATACAGTTGCCTGTATCCGTTCATTTCCAGGGGTTCACCATGTCCGAGTTTCAACTCGTCACCCGTTTCCAGCCGGCGGGTGATCAGCCCGAAGCCATTCGCCTGATGGTCGAGGGGATCGAGGCCGGGCTGGCGCACCAGACCCTGCTCGGGGTGACGGGTTCGGGCAAGACCTTCAGCATCGCCAACGTGATTGCCCAGGTGCAGCGCCCGACCCTGGTACTGGCGCCGAACAAGACCCTGGCCGCCCAGTTGTATGGCGAGTTCAAGTCATTCTTCCCGAACAACGCGGTGGAGTATTTCGTTTCCTACTACGACTACTACCAGCCCGAAGCCTACGTGCCGTCCTCCGACACCTTCATCGAGAAGGACGCCTCGATCAACGACCATATCGAGCAGATGCGCCTGTCGGCGACCAAGGCGCTGCTGGAGCGGCGTGACGCGATCATCGTCACCACGGTGTCGTGCATCTATGGTCTGGGCAGCCCGGAAACCTATTTGAAGATGGTGCTGCACGTGGACCGTGGCGACAAGCTCGACCAGCGGGCCTTGCTGCGCCGTCTGGCCGACCTGCAGTACACCCGCAACGACATGGACTTTGCCCGCGCCACCTTCCGTGTGCGCGGCGACGTGATCGACATCTTCCCGGCCGAATCGGACCTGGAGGCCATCCGCATCGAGCTGTTCGATGACGAGGTGGAGAACATCGCGGCCTTCGACCCGCTGACCGGCGAGGTGATCCGCAAGCTGCCGCGCTTCACCTTCTACCCCAAGAGCCACTACGTGACCCCGCGCGAAACCCTGCTGGAGGCCATGGACGGGATCAAGGCGGAGCTCAAGGAACGCCTGGAGTACCTGCACAAGCACAACAAGCTGGTCGAGGCCCAGCGCCTGGAGCAGCGCACCCGGTTCGACCTGGAGATGATCCTGGAGCTGGGCTACTGCAACGGCATCGAAAACTACTCGCGCTACCTGTCCGGGCGTCCGGCCGGCGCGCCGCCGCCGACCCTGTACGACTACCTGCCGCCGGATGCGTTGCTGGTGATCGACGAATCCCACGTCAGCGTTCCGCAGGTGGGGGCCATGTACAAGGGGGACCGCTCGCGCAAGGAAACCCTGGTGGAGTACGGCTTTCGCCTGCCTTCGGCGCTGGACAACCGGCCCATGCGCTTTGACGAATGGGAGTCGGTCAGCCCGCAGACCATCTTCGTCTCGGCCACGCCGGGCAACTACGAGGCCGAGCATGCCGGCCGTGTGGTGGAGCAGGTGGTGCGCCCGACCGGCCTGGTCGACCCCCAGGTGGAGGTGCGTCCGGCCACGACCCAGGTGGATGACCTGCTGTCGGAGATTCGCAAGCGTGTGGCGGTGGAGGAGCGGGTGCTGGTCACTACCCTGACCAAGCGCATGGCCGAAGACCTCAGCGACTACCTGGCCGATCACGATGTGCGGGTGCGCTACCTGCACTCGGACATCGATACCGTTGAGCGAGTCGAGATCATCCGCGACCTGCGCCTGGGCACCTTCGATGTGCTGGTGGGTATCAACCTGCTGCGCGAGGGCCTGGACATGCCCGAGGTCTCGCTGGTGGCGATTCTGGATGCGGACAAGGAGGGCTTCCTGCGTTCGGAGCGCTCGCTGATCCAGACCATCGGGCGCGCGGCGCGCAACCTCAACGGCCGCGCGATCCTGTACGCCGACAACATGACTGGCTCGATGGAGCGGGCGATCGGCGAAACCGAGCGCCGCCGCGACAAGCAGATGGCCTTCAACGAGGCCAACGGCATCGTGCCCAAGGGCGTGGTCAAGGACATCACCGACATCATGGAAGGCGCCAACGTGCCCGGCTCGCGCAGCAAGAAGCGCAAGGGCATGGCCAAGGCCGCCGAGGAGCGCGAGCGTTACGAGGCCGAGTTGCGTTCGCCTGGCGAGATCGCCAAGCGCATCAAGGCGCTGGAAGAGAAGATGTACCAGCTGGCGCGGGACCTGGAGTTCGAGGCTGCAGCGCAGATGCGCGACGAGATCGCGCAGTTGCGTGAGCGACTGCTCACGGTCTGACGGGCCTTTCGCGGGTCAAGCCCGCTCCCACAGGATCACATTGACGCCAAGGGCAATGGAGTACCTGCGGGAGCGGGCTTGCCAGCGAAGACTTCAACGCGGTCTAGTGCGCCTCGCCCGCCTTCAACCCCTGCGGCAGCTTCTTCGTCAACAGCACCGCCACCATGCTGATTGCCAGCCCGATGCCGACAAAATGGAAGGCATCGTTGTACGCCATGATCATCGCCTGCTGATGGGTGATCTCGCTCAGCCTGGCCAGCGCTGCCCCTTCGCTGCCCAGCTTCTCGGTCAGCAAGGTCAACCGCTCGGCCACTGCGGCGTTGGTCGGTACCACCGCCTCGCGCAGGTAGTCGAAATACACCTTGGTGCGCGCATCCAGCAGCGTGGCCAGCAGCGCAATGCCGATGGCCCCGCCCAGGTTGCGCAGGATGTTGAACAGGCTCGACGCCGAGCCTGCGTCCTGCGGCTGGATATAGGCCGTGGCAATCAGCGAGATGGTCACCATGATCATCGGCTGCCCCAGCGCACGGATGATCTGGATATGGTTGAACTGGGTGCCGGCAAAGTCCGGGTTCAATACCCCCGAGCTGAAACTCGCCAGCCCGAACAGCCCGAAGCCGATGGTGCAGAGGATCTTCGGCGAAATCACCTTCATCAGTTGCGGGACCAGCGGGATCAGGAACAGCTGCGGCACCCCCATCCACATGATCACTTCGCCGATCTGCAGGGCGTTGTAGTTCTGGATCTGCGCCAGGTACAGCGGCAGCAGGTAGATCGAACCGTACAACCCCACGCCCATGCCCAGGCTGGCAATGCTCGACAACCCGAAATTGCGGTTCTGCAGGATGCGCAGGTTGATCAGCGGGTTGGGTTTCGAGAACTGCACGATCACGAAGGTAATGAGGCTGACCAGGGCAATGCTGCCCAGGGTGACGATCAGCCCCGACTCGAGCCAGTCCTTGCGATGCCCCTCCTCAAGAAACACCTGCAGGCAGCCAAGCCCGACGCCCAGCGTCAGGATGCCGGTGTAATCGGTGCTTTTGAGCAGCTCCCAGTGTGCTTCCTTCTTCTCCAGGCCGTACAGCAAGCCGCCGATCATGATCAGGCCGGGCGGGATATTGATGTAGAAGATGTATTCCCAGCCCCAGTTCTCGGTCAGCCAGCCGCCCAGGGTAGGGCCGATGGACGGGGCGAAGGTGGCGGTCATGGCGAACATCGCCATGCCCTTGGCGCGGTGATGCTCGGGCAGCTTGATCAGGGTCAGGGTGAAGGCCAGCGGGATCAGCGCGCCGCCGGTAAAACCCTGCAGGGCGCGGAACACGATCATGCTTTCCAGGTTCCAGGCCATCGAGCACAGCAGCGACGACACCAGAAAACCCGCCGACACCCACACCGCCAGGCGCCGCGCCGACAGCAGCTGCACCAGCCAGGCGGTCAGCGGGATCATGATGATCTCGGCCACCAGGTAGGAGGTGGAGATCCACGAGCCTTCTTCCAGGGTCGCCGACAGGGCGCCCTGGATGTCCTTGAGCGAAGAGTTGGTGATCTGGATGTCGAGCACTGCCATGAACGCGCCGAGCATCACGCTCATCACCGCGATCCAGTCGCGCCGGCTGGGTTCGCCGGCGGGACGGATCAGTTGATCACCGGCCATCGGTACGGATATCGACGGTGGCGGTCACCGACATGCCCGGGCGGATCTTGCCGTGCAGCGGGTTGTCGGCGGCGAAGGTCAGCTTGACCGGGATGCGCTGCACGACCTTGGTGAAGTTGCCGGTGGCGTTGTCGGGTGGCAGCAGGCTGAACTGCGCGCCGGAAGCGGCGAACAGGCTGTCGACGCGGCCTTCGATCGGCGTGTCGGGGTAGCTGTCGAACACCAGCTCGGCACGCTGGCCGGGCTGCATCTTGCCGATCTGGGTTTCCTTGAAGTTGGCCTGCACCCAGATGTCCTGATCGGGCACGATCGACAGCAGGTAGGCGCCGGCCTGCACGTACTGGCCGTTGCGTGCCGCGCGCTGGCCGATCATGCCGCTGATCGGCGCGCGAATTTCACTGCGGCTCAGGTTCAGCTCGGCCTGGGCCAGGTCGGTGCGGGCGGTGGCGATCTGGGCGTCCAGGCGCTTGAGTTCGGCAGCCAGTGCGTTGACCTGCTGGCGTTGACCCTGCAGGTCGGCCTGGGCCTTGCTCACCTGGGAGCGTGCCACGTTGCTTTCGGCCGACAGGGTGGTCACCCGTTCTTCCGAGACAAAGCCTGGCTTGCGCAGCGCCTGTGCACGGTTGAGGTCCAGCTGGGTACGCCCAAGCGTGGCCTGGTTGGCCGACACCTGTGCCTGGCCGGCGGCGATCAGGCTCGCCTGCTGCGTCAGGCGGCTGTCGGCTTGCAGGCGCTCGGCCTCGCGGGTGGCCAGGGTGGCGCGGGCGCGCTCCACGGCAAACTGGAAGTCGTTGCCTTCCAGGCGTACCAGCAGGTCGCCCTTGGCCACATGCTGGTTGTCCTCGACCAGCACCTGCTCGATGCGCGCGCCCAACTGGCTGGAAACCCGGGTGATCTCGCCCTGCACGTAGGCATTGTCGGTGCTCTCGTAGAAGCGCCCCTTGAAGTACCAGTGGGCCAGAAAGCCCAGGCCGATGAGCAGAACCAGGGTCAGGAAAATCAGCAGGCGACGCTTGAGTTGGGCAGGCATGGGTACGATCGTTCCAAAAATGTAAGCAAATTTAACAAGGTTTGCCTTGGCAAACACAAGCGCCGATCGTGCCCATTGCTGGAGCCGGGTGGCCCCGTGCTGTTAACATCCAGCCTTTGTTTCACCTCTTGTTCGAGACTCTCATGACCACCGTTCGCACGCGTATCGCGCCTTCGCCGACTGGCGATCCCCATGTCGGCACCGCCTACATCGCCCTGTTCAACTACTGCTTCGCCAAGCAGCACGGTGGCGAATTCATCCTGCGTATCGAAGATACCGATCAGCTGCGCTCCACCCGCGAGTCCGAGCAGCAGATCTTCGATGCCCTGCGCTGGCTGGGTATCGAATGGAGCGAAGGCCCGGATGTCGGCGGCCCGCACGGCCCGTACCGCCAGAGCGAACGCGGCGAAATCTACAAGCAGTACGCCCAGCAACTGGTCGATCTGGGCCATGCCTTCCCGTGCTTCTGTACCGCCGAAGAACTGGACCAGATGCGTGCCGAGCAGATGGCCCGCGGCGAAACCCCGCGCTATGACGGGCGCGCCTTGCTGCTCTCGCCTGAAGAAGTGCAGCGTCGCCTGGCCGCCGGCGAGCCCCATGTGATCCGCATGAAAGTTCCGACCGAAGGCGTGTGCGTGGTACCGGACATGCTGCGCGGCGACGTAGAGATTCCTTGGGACCGCATGGACATGCAGGTACTGATGAAGACCGATGGCCTGCCGACCTACTTCCTGGCCAACGTGGTCGATGACCACCTGATGGGCATCACCCACGTATTGCGTGGCGAAGAGTGGCTGCCTTCGGCGCCCAAGCTGATCAAGCTGTACGAGTACTTCGGTTGGGAGCAGCCAACCCTGTGCTACATGCCGCTGCTGCGCAACCCCGACAAGAGCAAGCTGTCCAAGCGCAAGAACCCGACCTCGGTGACCTTCTACGAGCGCATGGGCTTCATGCCCGAAGCCATGCTCAACTACCTGGGCCGCATGGGCTGGTCGATGCCGGACGAGCGCGAGAAGTTCTCGCTGGCCGAAATGGTCGAGCACTTCGACCTGTCGCGTGTGTCGCTGGGCGGCCCGATCTTCGACATCGAGAAGCTGTCGTGGCTCAACGGCCAGTGGCTGCGTGAGCTGCCTGTCGCAGAGTTTGCCGCGCGCGTGCAGAAATGGGCGTTCAACAGCGACTACATGATGAAGATCGCGCCGCACGTGCAGGGCAGGGTAGAGACCTTCAGCCAGATTGCGCCGCTGGGTGGGTTCTTCTTCGAAGGTGCGCTCAAGCTCGACGCCAAGCTGTTCGAGCACAAGAAACTGTCGGCCGACCAGGTACGCCAGGTGATCCAGCTGATCCTGTGGAAGCTCGAGGGGCTGCGCCAGTGGGAGAAGGATCGCATCACCGGCTGCATCCAGGCGGTGGTCGAGGCGCTGGAGCTCAAGCTGCGTGACGCGATGCCGCTGATGTTCGCCGCGATTTCCGGCCAGGCCAGCTCGGTGTCGGTGCTCGATGCCATGGAGATCCTCGGGCCGGACCTGACCCGCTACCGCCTGCGCCAGGCGCTGGACCTGCTGGGTGGTGTGTCGAAGAAAGAAAACAAGGAATGGGAAAAGCTGTTGGGCACCATTGCCTGAGCATTTTTCCCGTAGGAGCCGGCCTTGCCGGCGAACAAAGCGCTGCGGTACCCGGTATTGCGCAGCGCCTGTTTCGCCGGCAAGGCCGGCTCCTGCAAGGGCGAGACCCCCGAGTTTGCGGGGGCTCTCCTGACCCAGGCCGGTAAGTGTTTGTTATCTCGGAAATTTCTTTTGGATTTTGTTGAAAATTTATTTGACAGGTCTTCAATCCGATCTTAATATGCGCCCCGTCCACAGCGATGAACGAAACGAAGCGCGAAGCACCCAGCCAAGCGATTCAGTTCAAAGCGACATTGTGGGGCTATAGCTCAGCTGGGAGAGCGCCTGCATGGCATGCAGGAGGTCAGCGGTTCGATCCCGCTTAGCTCCACCAAATTCCCTATCCGGAGTTGGTCATACAACTCAGGGTTCAACCGGGTTCCAGCAGCCGGGTTGTGTGGTAAGAAGGTTC
>NZ_QKRS01000001.1:768265-795571 GCF_024261405.1 Pseudomonas sp. FBF18
AGAAGGTTCGTCCCCTTCGTCTAGTGGCCTAGGACACCGCCCTTTCACGGCGGTAACAGGGGTTCGAGTCCCCTAGGGGACGCCAGTTTTACACAAGTGATGTTGCAAGACATCGCTGGGCCGCGAGGCTAGAAATCTGGGGCTATAGCTCAGCTGGGAGAGCGCCTGCATGGCATGCAGGAGGTCAGCGGTTCGATCCCGCTTAGCTCCACCAATTTTGCCAGGGTTCGTGAAAACGAGCCTGCACGAAGGTTACAAGTCCCCTTCGTCTAGTGGCCTAGGACACCGCCCTTTCACGGCGGTAACAGGGGTTCGAGTCCCCTAGGGGACGCCATTTTACCCGCTCTGCGGGATTTCAAGGCTCATTCGATTATTGAATGAGCCTTTTGTTTTTTCCCTCGAAAAAATCTCTTTCGCCCTTGGGCCGCAGGAGAAAGTGCTTGCCAATAAATATTATGAGCATAATATTAGCTCCATAATATTTGGAGGCCTGCCATGCACGACAAAAAAGCCCTGACCCGCCAGCGCATTTTGGATGCGGCGCGCAGTGCGCTGATCCTTAACGGCCCGGCCGACCCCAGTGTGCAGCAGGTGATGGGCGCTGCGGGGCTCACCGTGGGTGGGTTCTATGCGCATTTCGAGAACAAGGATGCGCTGATGCTCGAAGCCTTTTGCCAGTTGCTTGGCGAGCGCCGGGCCTTGCTGGCACAGGTCGACGCGTCGCTGGACGGGGAGGCGCGTCGTGCCCTGGTGGCGGCCTTCTACCTGTCGCGCAAACACCGCGATGCCGTCGACAGCGGCTGCCCGCTGCCCAGCTCTCTGGGCGAGATCAATCAGTTGCCGGCGACCTTTCGCGCGGTGCTGACCGAGCATATCGAGTTGATGATGGCCAACCTGGCCGACACCCCCGAAGACGCCGACAAAGTGCTGGCCGACCTGGCCCTGATGGTCGGCGGCCTGGCCCTGGCGCGAGCGCTGGGTACCAGCGAATTGTCCGACCGTGTGTTGCGTGCCGCCAAGTCCGCGGTGATCTGATCTGGAGCGACGTGATGAACAGCCTGAGCTGGATTCGTGGTATCAACGCCACTGTTGGACGCCTGGCACCCAATCGGGTGGCCGGGCAGATGCGCCAGGCCTTCATGAGCCCGCGCACCTTGCCGCCACGCGACTGGGAACTGCCGCTGCTGGCGCGTGCCGAGCGCATTACCCTGCGCTTTGGCCTGAGTGCGCTGCGCTGGGGGCAAGGCCCCACGGTGCTGCTGATGCACGGCTGGGAGGGGCGCCCCACCCAGTTCGCCCATCTGATCGAGGCCCTGGTGGCCGCCGGCTATTGTGCGGTGGCGCTCGAAGGGCCGGCCCACGGCCGCTCGCGTGGAAACAAGGCCAACGTGGTGTCGTTCGCCCACGCCTTGCTCGAGGCGGCCGGCGAGCTGGGCCCATTGCACGGGGTGATCGGCCATTCCATGGGCGGTGCCAGTACGCTGCTGGCCCTGCAGTGGGGGCTGCGTACCGAGGTGGCGGTGAGCATCGCCGCGCCGGCGCGCCTGCTCGAGGTGCTGCGCGGCATGGCGCGGCACCTGGGGTTGCCGGCGCGGGCGCGGGCAGCCTTCATTCGCCAGGTGGAGCGAGAGGTCGGGGTGCCGATCTCGCGCCTGGACGTGGCCGTCTACCAGCTGGAACTGCCCGGTTTCATCGTGCATGCCGAGGACGACCCGCTGGTCGCCGTCAGCGAGGCGCGGCTGATTCATCAGGCGTGGTTCGACAGCCAGCTGCTGCTGTTGCCCCAGGGCGGGCATATGCGTGTGCTGTCCGACCCGCAACTGGTCGACGGCGTGCTTGCGCTGCTGCAACGCAGTGCCCGGCCAGTGCGCCAATCGGCCTGAGCATCCGTTACACTCTGCCCGTTCACTACAGATCGGGAGCGGGCATGAGCTGGGATCGGGCAACGCCATTTACCATCGACCTGCAGGTCGGTGCCGAGGATATCGACGGCCTGGGGCACGCCAACAACGCGGTGTACGTCACCTGGCTCGAACGCTGCGCCTGGCGTCACTCCCAGCGCCTGGGGCTGGACCTGGCCGAGTACCGGCGCCTGGACCGCGCCATGGCCGTGGTGCGTCACGAGATCGATTACCTGGCCAGCGCCTATGAGGACGACATCCTGCAGTTGGCCACCTGGATCGTCGACTGGGACCAGCGCCTGAAGATGACCCGTCACTTCCAGCTGGTGCGACCAAGCGACGGCACCACCTTGCTGCGGGCGCAGACCACCTTCGTGTGCATCGAGCTGTCCACCGGCAAGCCCAGGCGCATGCCGGCAGAATTCATCGAGGGCTACGGCGCCGCGATGGCCGGAGCCCGATAAGTCACGGTTTTTGCTAGACTGCCGGCCTTTTTCGCGCGAGACCCACGCCATGCAAATTGCCTTGGCCCCCATGGAGGGGCTGGTCGACAACATCCTTCGCGACGTACTGACCCAGGTGGGCGGCATCGACTGGTGTGTCACCGAGTTCATTCGCGTGTGCGACCGGTTGCTGCCGGCGCATGTGTACGAGAAGCTGGCCCCGGAGCTTGGCCGCGGTGCGCAAACCGCCGCCGGCGTGCCTTTGCGTGTGCAGTTGCTGGGCTCCGACCCGGCATGCCTGGCCGATAACGCGGTGCTGGCCTGCGAGCTGGGGGCCCCCGTCATCGACCTCAATTTCGGTTGCCCGGCCAAGACCGTGAACAAGTCCCGCGGCGGCGCGGTACTGCTCAAGGAGCCCGAGCTGCTGCATGCCATCCTGCGCGAAGTGCGCCGGGCTGTGCCTGCGCATATCCCGGTCACCGCCAAGATGCGCCTGGGCTTCGACAGCCCGGACGGTGCGCTGGACTGCGCCCGCGCCCTGGCCGAAGGCGGTGCCGACCAGTTGGTGGTGCACGCACGCACCAAGGTCGACGGCTACAAGCCGCCGGCGCACTGGGAGTACGTGGCGCGGGTGCAGGAGGTGGTGAAGGTGCCGGTGTTCGCCAACGGCGAGGTGTGGACGCTGGAAGACTGGCGCCGCTGCCGCGAGGTCAGCGGCGTGGAGGACATCATGCTCGGTCGCGGCCTGGTGTCGCGCCCGGACCTGGCCCGGCAGATTGCCGCCGAGCGCCAGGGCATCGAGTTCGTGCCGCTGGACTGGCAGGCACTGCAACCGCTGCTGCAGGACTTCTGGGTGCAGGCCCGGGAACAGATGACCGAGCGTCAGGCACCGGGACGACTGAAGCAGTGGGTGGCGATGCTGACCCGTACCTACCCCGAAGCCACGGCACTGTTTACCGAACTGCGTCGCGAGACCGACTGTGATCGCGTGGCGCGGCTGCTGGGTATTCCGGTCAGCGAGGCGGCCTGAAAAAATTTTTGTGGTCGATGCTTGAAATGTTAGGGCGGGTCCTTATCTAGGGAGTACGCGATGCCGAAGTCGGGTCGCGCAATCACCAACTCGCTGATATTTCAGGAGATGTACCATGACTACCGCATTTTCTCTGGCTCCACTGTTCCGTCAATCCGTTGGCTTCGATCGTTTCAACGACCTGTTCGAATCCGCGGCACGTAGCGAGTCGGGTAGCACCTACCCACCCTACAATGTTGAAAAACATGGCGAAGACCACTACCGAATCGTCGTTGCTGCAGCTGGCTTCCAGGAAGAGGACCTCGACCTGCAAGTGGAAAAAGGCGTTCTGACCGTCAGTGGCGGCAAGCGTGACAGCAGTGGTGAAAGCGTCACCTACCTGCACCAGGGCATCGCCCAGCGGGCCTTCAAGTTGTCCTTCCGCCTGGCTGACCACATCGAAGTGAAGTCGGCGGGCCTGGCCAACGGTCTGCTCAGTGTCGATCTGCTGCGTGTTGTGCCTGAAGAAGCCAAGGCCAAGCGCATCCCGATCAACGGCGAGAAACCTGCGCTGAACTGAGTGTGGGCTGAGTGAAAGAGGGCACCTTCGGGTGCCCTTTTTTGTGCCCGGTTCGCGCGGCTCTTCACTGCAGGGGCCAGCCTTGCTGGCAACTGCCGTGCTGCGGTGTGTCAGTAGTCCGCCGGTGCCTGCAGCAGCATCGCCCTGAACTCGTTCAGCGGCAATGGCCGGCTGTGCAGGTACCCCTGGTACAGATGGCACCCCAGTCGCTCCAGAAACTCCAGTTGCTCCGACAGCTCCACCCCTTCGGCAATCACTGCCAGGTCCAGGCTTCTGGCCATGGCCACGATGGCCTTGACGATCTCTGCATCATTGGGGTCCAGCGGTGCATCGCGCACGAACGATTGGTCGATCTTCAGCGCATCCACCGGCAAGCGCTTGAGGTAGGTCAGCGACGAGTAGCCGGTGCCGAAGTCATCCATCGCAAAGCTCACCCCGAACGCCTTCAGCTCGCGCATCTTGCTGATGGTGTCCTCCAGGTTCTGGATCACGATGCCCTCGGTGATCTCCAGCTTGAGCATCTGGTAGGGCAGGCGGTAGTCGTCCAGGCTGCGCCGCACCCGCTCGACGAAATCGTTCTGGCGGAACTGGCGCGGGCTGATGTTCACGCACAGGCTGAAATCCATCGGATCGATCAGCCCGTCCTGCAGCATGCGCGAGCAGGCATCGCAGGCTTCGTCGAGTATCCAGCTGCCCACCTCCAGGATCAGCCCGCTTTCCTCCAGCACCTGGATGAACTGGCTGGGCGGCTGCTGGCCCAACAGCGGATGGTGCCAGCGCAGCAGCACCTCGGCCCCGACGATGCGGTTGTCACGGGCATCCACCTGGGGCTGGAAGTGCAGCGCCAGTTCGCCCCTGGCCAGGGCCATGCGCAGGTCGCTCTCCATGCGCAGGCGTTCACTGGCGGCCTTCTGCATGGTGGTGTGGAACAGTTGCGTGGTGTTGCGACCCGAATCCTTGGCGCGGTACAGCGCAATGTCGGCGCGCTTGAGCAGGTCGGCCGGCGTGGTGCCGTGGTCGGGGATCAGCGCCACGCCGATGCTGGGGGTTACCTGCAGGCGCTGGCCGTCCAGCGACATCGGCTCGGCCAGCAGCTCGCGCAAGGTGTCGGCCAGTTGGCGAACCTTGTCGGTGACCTCTTCGCGGCTGCCTTCCAGGCCGCTCAGCAGCACCACGAACTCGTCACCCCCCAGGCGCGCCACGGTGTCCTCCAGGCGCACGCTGGCTTCAAGCCGGGCTGTGATGATCTTGAGCACCGTATCGCCCACCGGGTGGCCCAGCGAGTCGTTGATGTGCTTGAAGTGGTCGAGGTCGAGGAACAGCAGGGCGCCGCGCAGGTTCTGGCGTTTGAGCAGGGCGATCTGCTGGCTCAGGCGATCCATCAGCAGGGCGCGGTTGGGCAGGTTGGTCAGCGGGTCGTGGTAGGCCAGGTGACGGATCTGCGCCTGGGCATTCTTGAGCTGGCTGACGTCGCGGGCAGTCAGCAGCAGGCAGTCTGTCTCGTTGAGGGTGATCGGCTCCATCGACACCTCCACGGTGAGGATTTCGCCGCGTTTGTTGCGCCCCAGCATTTCGCGGTGGTGCACCCGCCCGCGCTCACGCATTTCACCGAATAGCAGGGTCTGCTGCTTGTCGTCGGCCCACAACCCGATCTGAGCCATGCTCTGGCCGATCACCTCGTCGGCGCTGTAGCCGGTGAGCCGGCAGAAGCCGTCGTTCACCTCCAGGTAGCGGCCACTGTCGCGCTCGGTGATGGTGATGGCGTCGGGGCTGGAGTGGAAGGCCTTGGCGAACTTCTCCTCACTGGCCTTGAGTGCGGCTTCGCCGCGTTGCTGCTGGGTGATGTCGCGCAGGGTGGTGACGCTGCAGGGCTGGTTGTCGACCTTGATCAGGCGGCTGGAAATCACACAGGTCAGGGGCTGGCCATCCTTGTGATTGACCACCACCGCGACATTGTTCAACGCCTGGTCGCGAATCACCTGCTCGATACGTCGTGCGCGGGCGGCCGATTCGGCCCACAGCCCCAGTTGTTCGGCGGTACGACCCAGTACCTGGTCGGCGCACCAGCCGAAGGTCTGGGTGAACGCCTGGTTGATCTCGATGAACTGGCCGGTGTCCTGGCGGGTGACGCAGATGGGGTCGGGGCTGACCTGGAACAGGCTGGCGAACTTTTCCTCCGAGCTGGTCAGGCGCTGTTCGCGTTCAACCTGTTCGGTGATGTCCAGCAGGGTGCCGGCCATGCGCAGCGGGTTGCCCTGGTCGTCACGGTACAGCCGTGCGCGGCTCTCCAGGTAGCGTGAGGCGCCGTTTTCCAGCTGGATGCGGTAGGTGATCTGGTAGTTGCCCGCCGGGCCTTCGCGCAGGCTGCGATAGGCCTGGCGCATGCCGCTGCGCTCAAGCTCGGGCACACCTTCGAAAAACGCCTCGAACGACTCGTGGAACGGCACCGGCGCCAGGCCGTGCAGTTGTGCCGCGCGGGCCGAGCCGTACAGCATGCCGCTGGGGATGTGCCAGTCCCAGGTACCCAGCTGGGCAGAGTCCAGTGCCAGGTCCAGGCGCTCCTGGCTGTCCTTGAGGGCCTGTTCGGCACGCTTGCGCTCGCTGGTGTCTACGAAGGTGCTGAGCAGGTAGGTGACACCTTCGAGTTCGATGGCCTGGGTGCTGAGGATGCCATCGTGGACCTGCCCGCTGCTGGCGCGAAACTGCACTTCCAGGGTCACCGGGCCGTTGTTGCCGCTGGTGGCCTCCAGCACCTGGTCACGCTGCCTGGGGTTGGCCCACAGGCCCAGTTCCAGCGTGGTACGCCCGATCACCTGGGCGCCGGGCCAGCCAAGAATGTTCTCGAAGTGCTGGTTGACCTCATGGATCAGCCCGTCGGCGCGCCGGGTCAGCAGCACCACGTTCGGGCTCAGGTGAAAAAGCGTGGCAAAGCGCTTTTCGGAGTTGATCAGTGCGGTTTCGCGTTCGCGCTGGCGGGTGATCTCGCGCACCACCCCGATCATCTGCAGGCGCCCGTCGCGGTTGGTGGCCAGGCTGCCGTTCACTTCCAGCCAGTGCAGGCTGCCGTCCGGCCAGCGGATGCGATGGCGCAGGGCCTGGTCCACCGGCTCGCCGTTGAGCACTGCATGAAAGGCCTGGCGCATGCGCGCGCGGTCCTCTTCCGGCAGCAGGTCGAGGTAGTCGATGTCGTGGGTCAGCGGTTGATGCGGATCGAAGCCAAACAGTGCCTGGGTGCCTCGTGACCAGTTGATGCGCCCGCTGCCCACATCCCACACCCAGGCGCCAAGGTGCGCACCATTGAGCGCCGCGAGCAACTGCGGCGCACTCTCCCAGGCCTGTTCCAGCTCCTGGGGGTCTGCTGCGTGGATACGGGGAAGGCGCGCAAAACGATTGGCTGACTTGGGCATCGGTACCAGACCTTTGGCGGGTGATACGTCCTTGGTGGCGGGCCGCCCGGGGCAGGGGCGGGCTACGCCGGGCTTGCGTGACTGTCGAGCAGGGCCATGAAGGCTCTGGCCGCATTCGATAACGTTCGTTCCGTGTGCAGAATGTAGCCTAGCTGGCGCGACAGCTGTATGCCCGGCAAGTCGATGGATGCAACCTGCTCATCGAGCATTGTGCGCGGCAGCACACTCCAGGCCAGCCCGATCGACACCATCATCTTGATGGTTTCCAGGTAGTTGGTGCTCATGGCGATGTTGGGGACCAGGCCCTGGGCCTCGAACAGACGCTGCACAATATGGTGTGTGAAAGTGTTGCCGCCGGGGAACACGGCCGGGTGGTGGGCAATGTCCGCCAGGCCCACCGCGCCCTTGCAGGCCAGCGGGTGCTCGGGGGCGACCACGAAATCCAGCGGGTCGTCCCATACCGGCACCGCGCGCACCAGGCTGTGGGGCTCGGGGGCGAGGGTGATCACGGCGATTTCGGCGCGCCCGTGCAGAATTTCCTCGTAGGCCACTTCCGAGTCCAGAAACTGGATGTCCAGAGCCACCGCCGGGTACTGACGGGTAAACGCCCGCAACAGCGGCGGCAGGCGGTGCAGACCGATGTGATGGCTGGTGGCCAGGGTCAGTCGACCGCTGACCTCGCCCGTGAGGTTGGTCAGGGCCCGCCGGGTGTCGTCCAGCACGTTGAGGATCTGGTAGGCACGTGGCAGCAGGGCACGGCCGGCTTCGGTCAGGCTCACCTCGCGGCCAAGGCGGTCGAACAGGCGCACATCCAGCTGCTGCTCCAGCCCGGCAATGCGCTTGCTGATGGCCGGCTGGGTCAGGTGCAGGCGCTCGCCGGCACCGGAAAAGCTCCCGGTTTCAGCGATGGCGATGAAGGCACTAAGGTTGGCCAGGTCCACGGAATGAGTTCCTCGGGTTTGGATTCCTGAAAGTTATCCAAAGCATAAAAAATATGAATTTGAGTTATTCAATCTAACCCCATAGCATCGTCCGTACAAGCCAAGGGGTTATTGGCATAGAAAGACTGATGAGGAAAGTCTGATGGCTGGCAAAACGCTCTACGACAAGCTCTGGGATTCGCACTTGGTCAAGCAGCGCGACGACGGTTCGGCGCTGATCTATATCGACCGTCACATCATTCACGAAGTGACGTCGCCGCAGGCCTTCGAGGGGCTGCGCCTGGCCAACCGCAAACCCTGGCGCATCGATGCCAACATCGCCACCCCCGACCACAACGTGCCCACCACGCCAGAGCGCAAGGGCGGCATCGAGGCCATCGCCGACCAGGTGTCGCGCCTGCAGGTGCAGACCCTCGACGAAAACTGTGACGAGTACGGCATCACCGAATTCAAGATGAACGATGTGCGCCAGGGCATCGTCCACGTCATCGGCCCGGAGCAGGGTGCCACCTTGCCCGGCATGACCGTGGTCTGCGGCGACTCGCACACCTCCACCCACGGCGCGTTCGGCGCCCTGGCCCACGGCATCGGCACCTCCGAGGTCGAGCACGTGCTCGCTACCCAGTGCCTGGTGGCCAAGAAGATGAAGAACATGCTGGTGCGCGTCGAAGGGCAATTGCCGTTCGGCGTCACTGCCAAGGACATCGTGCTGGCCGTGATCGGCAAGATCGGGACCGCCGGCGGTAACGGGCATGCCATCGAGTTTGCCGGCAGCGCCATTCGCGAGTTGTCGGTCGAAGGCCGCATGACCATCTGCAACATGTCCATCGAGGCCGGTGCGCGGGTGGGCCTGGTGGCCACCGACGAGAAGACCGTTGCCTACGTCAAGGGTCGTCCGTATGCGCCCAAGGGCGAGCAGTGGGACCTGGCCGTCGAAGCCTGGAAAGACCTGGTGTCCGACAGCGACGCGGTGTTCGACACCGTGGTCGAGCTGGACGCGGCGCAGATCAAGCCGCAGGTCAGCTGGGGCACCTCGCCCGAGATGGTGCTGGCGGTCGACCAGCGCGTGCCGGACCCGGCTGCCGAGGCCGACCTGGTCAAGCGCGGTTCCATCGAACGCGCGCTCAAGTACATGGGCCTGAACGCCAACCAGGCGATCACCGACATTCAGCTCGACCGCGTGTTCATCGGTTCGTGCACCAACTCGCGCATCGAAGACCTGCGCGCCGCGGCCGTGATCGCCAAGGGCCGCAAGGTGGCCTCGACCATCAAGCAGGCCATCGTGGTGCCGGGCTCGGGCCTGGTCAAGGCGCAGGCCGAGCAGGAAGGCCTGGACAAGATCTTCCTCGAGGCCGGTTTCGAATGGCGTGAGCCGGGCTGCTCGATGTGCCTGGCGATGAACCCGGACCGCCTCGAAAGTGGCGAGCATTGCGCCTCCACCTCCAACCGCAACTTCGAGGGGCGCCAGGGCGCCGGTGGGCGTACCCACCTGGTAAGCCCGGCAATGGCGGCGGCTGCCGCAGTAACCGGTCGTTTTGTCGATGTACGCGAGTTGATCCAAGGGAGCGCAGCATGAAAGCCTTTACCCAGCACACCGGCCTGGTCGCCCCGTTGGACCGTGCCAACGTCGACACCGACCAGATCATCCCCAAGCAGTTCTTGAAGTCGATCAAGCGCACCGGGTTCGGCCCGAACCTGTTCGACGAATGGCGTTACCTGGACGTGGGTCAGCCCTACCAGGACAACAGCAAGCGCCCGCTGAACCAGGATTTCGTGCTCAACCATGCGCGTTACCAGGGGGCCAGCGTGTTGCTGGCGCGGGAGAACTTCGGTTGCGGTTCGAGCCGCGAGCATGCGCCTTGGGCGCTGGAAGAGTACGGCTTTCGCAGCATCATTGCGCCCAGCTACGCCGACATCTTCTTCAACAACAGCTTCAAGAACGGCTTGCTGCCGATCATCCTCGGCGACGAGGAAGTCGACGAGCTGTTCAAGCAGGTTGAGGCGGACCCGGGCTACCAGCTGACCATCGACCTGCAGGCGCAGACCGTGACGCGGCCGGACGGCAAGGTGCTCCACTTCGAGATCGACGCGTTCCGCAAGCATTGCCTGCTCAACGGCCTGGATGACATCGGCCTGACCTTGCAGGATGGCGATGCGATTGCAGCGTTTGAAGCCCGGCACCGTGCTAGCCAGCCCTGGTTGTTTCGCGACGCCTGAATGATGCAGTGATGTGCCGGCCAAGCCGCCCCAGGAGATCCATGATGACCCGCAGCACCGCCCACACCGAAGTCGTCCAGCGCCAGTTCGGCGAACAAGCCTCTGCCTACCTGAGCAGCGCCGTGCATGCCCAGGGTAGCGAATTCGCCCTGCTGCAGGCCGAGCTTGCCGGGCACGCCGACGCCCGCCTGCTGGACCTTGGCTGCGGTGCCGGTCACGTGAGCTTCCATGTCGCCCCGCTGGTGGCCGAAGTGGTCGCCTATGACCTGTCACAGCAGATGCTCGACGTGGTCGGCGCCGCCGCCATCGAGCGTGGTTTGAACAACATCGTCACCGAGCGTGGCGCCGCCGAGCGCCTGCCGTTCGCCGACGCCTCGTTCGATTTCGTCTTCAGCCGCTACTCGGCGCACCACTGGAGCGACCTGGGCCTGGCCCTGCGCGAGGTGCGCCGGGTGCTCAAGCCCGGCGGCGTGGCGGCGTTCGTCGACGTCATGTCGCCGGGCAGCCCGCTGCTCGACACCTACCTGCAAAGCGTCGAAGTACTGCGCGACACCAGCCACGTGCGCGATTATTCTGCCGGCGAGTGGCTGCAACAGGTCAGCGAAGCCGGCCTGTGCACCCGCAGCCACACGCGCCAGCGCCTGCGCCTGGAATACACCTCGTGGGTGGAGCGCATGCGCACCCCCGAGCCGATGCGTGCGGCGATTCGCCAGTTGCAGCAGGCGATGGGCGACGAAGTTCGCCAGCATTACCAGATAGAAGCCGATGGCTCCTTCAGCACCGACGTGATCGTGCTCTGGGCCCAACGCTGAGTTTCCCCCGGTACGCCAGTGCGGCGCACCGCTTGAATTGAATGATGAGGAACCCATGAGCAAGCAGATTCTGATTCTCCCAGGTGATGGCATCGGCCCGGAAATCATGGCCGAGGCGGTCAAGGTGCTGGAACTGGCCAACGACAAGTTCCAGCTCGGCTTCAGCCTGGCGCACGATGTGATCGGTGGCGCGGCCATCGACAAGCACGGCGTGCCGCTGGCCGACGAGACCCTGGAGCGTGCGCGCCAGGCCGACGCCGTGCTGCTGGGCGCGGTGGGCGGGCCGAAGTGGGACAAGATCGAGCGTGATATCCGCCCTGAGCGCGGCCTGCTGAAAATCCGTTCGCAACTGGGCCTGTTCGCCAACCTGCGTCCGGCCATTCTCTACCCGCAGCTGGCCGATGCGTCCTCGCTCAAGCCAGAAATCGTCGCCGGCCTGGATATCCTGATCGTGCGCGAGCTGACCGGCGGCATCTACTTCGGTGCGCCGCGCGGCACCCGCGAACTGGAAGGCGGCGAGCGCCAGGCCTACGACACCCTGCCGTACAGCGAGAGCGAAATCCGCCGCATCGCCCGTGTCGGTTTCGACATGGCCCGCGTGCGCGGCAAGAAGCTGTGCTCGGTGGACAAGGCCAATGTGCTCGCCTCCAGCCAGCTGTGGCGTGAAATCGTCGAGGACGTGGCCAAGGACTACGCGGATGTCGAGCTCAGCCACATGTACGTCGACAACGCCGCCATGCAACTGGTGCGCGCGCCCAAGCAGTTCGACGTGATGGTCACCGACAACATGTTCGGCGACATCCTGTCGGATGAGGCTTCCATGCTCACCGGTTCCATCGGCATGCTGCCGTCGGCGTCACTGGATGCCAACAACAAGGGCATGTACGAGCCGTGCCACGGTTCGGCCCCGGACATCGCCGGGCAAGGCATCGCCAACCCGCTGGCGACCATCCTGTCGGTATCGATGATGCTGCGTTACAGCTTCAACCAGCAGGCGGCGGCCGAGGCCATCGAACAGGCCGTGAGCCTGGTGCTGGATCAGGGCCTGCGCACCGGCGACATCTGGTCGGCGGGCTGCAGCAAGGTAGGTACGCAGGAAATGGGCGACGCAGTAGTCGCAGCGCTGCGGAATCTGTAATCTCTCGGGCCCGCCGCTGGTTTCTTCCAGGCGGCGGCCCACTTTTAGCGAAGGTGTAGTTGCGATGAAACGTGTAGGTCTGATCGGTTGGCGCGGTATGGTCGGTTCCGTGCTCATGCAGCGGATGCTCGAAGAGCAGGATTTCGATCTGATCGAGCCGGTGTTCTTCACTACCTCCAATGTCGGGGGCCAGGGGCCATCCGTGGGCAAGGACATTGCTCCGCTCAAGGATGCGTACAGCATTGAAGAGCTCAAGACCCTCGATGTGATCCTGACCTGCCAGGGTGGCGACTACACCAACGAGGTGTTCCCCAAGCTGCGCGAAGCCGGCTGGCAGGGTTACTGGATCGATGCCGCTTCCAGCCTGCGCATGCAGGATGACGCGGTCATCGTGCTGGACCCGGTCAACCGCAAGGTCATCGACCAGCAGCTGGACGCCGGCACCAAGAACTACATCGGTGGCAACTGCACCGTCAGCCTGATGCTGATGGGCCTGGGCGGCCTGTTCGAAGCCGGCCTGGTCGAATGGATGAGCGCCATGACCTACCAGGCGGCCTCCGGCGCCGGCGCGCAGAACATGCGCGAGCTGATCAAGCAGATGGGCGCTACCCATGCGGCGGTTGCCGATGACCTGGCCAACCCGGCGGCGGCCATCCTCGACATCGACCGCAAGGTTGCCGAGGCCATGCGCAGCGACGCCTACCCGACCGAGAACTTCGGCGTGCCGCTGGCCGGCAGCCTGATCCCGTGGATCGACAAGGAGCTGCCCAACGGGCAGAGCCGTGAAGAGTGGAAGGCCCAGGCCGAGACCAACAAGATCCTGGGTCGTTTCAAGAACCCGATCCCGGTCGACGGCATCTGCGTGCGCATCGGTGCCATGCGTTGCCACAGCCAGGCGCTGACCATCAAGCTGAACAAGGACGTGCCGATCGCCGACATCGAAGGCATGATCAGCCAGCACAACCCCTGGGTGAAGCTGGTGCCGAACCAGCGCGAGATCAGCATGCAGGAGCTGAGCCCGACCAACGTCACCGGCACGCTGAACATCCCGGTAGGGCGTCTGCGCAAGCTGAACATGGGGTCGCAGTACCTGGGCGCCTTCACCGTGGGCGACCAGCTGCTGTGGGGCGCGGCCGAGCCGCTGCGTCGCATGCTGCGGATCCTGCTGGAGCGTTGATCGCTGCTGCGCGGTAGAACAGGCCCCCTCGTCTTGCGACGCAGGGGGCTTTTTTGTGGTGGCCTGATGCCTTTGCCGGCACCGGGTGGTCTCGCTGCGGCAATCCGAGTAAAGTGCCGCTCCCCCCGTTCTGCCAGAGGCACTGTCCATGACTCAGACCTACGATATCGCCGTGATCGGCGCCACCGGCACCGTCGGCGAGACCCTGGTGCAAATCCTCGAGGAGCGCGATTTTCCCCTGGGCACCCTGCACCTGCTGGCCAGCAACGAGTCGGCGGGCAGCTCGGTGAACTACCGTGGCAAGAACCTGCGCGTGCGCGAAGTCGATGCCTTCGACTTCAGCCAGGTCAAGCTGGCGTTCTTCGCCGCAGGCCCTGCGGTTACCCGCAGTTTCGCCGCCAAGGCGCGTGCCGCCGGGTGTGCGGTGATCGATCTGTCCGGCGCGCTGTCGGCCGAACAGGTGGCAGCAGTGGTGCCCGAGGCCAATCCACAGGCCATCGACAGTCAGAGCCTGCCCGTGCAACTGGTCAGCCCGAGCGCTGCCGCGGTTGCCCTGGCGGTGGTGCTGGCCCCGCTCAAGCACCTGCTGGAACTGGAACGGGTCAACGTGACGGCGTGCATGGCGGTGTCGGCCCAGGGCCGCGAGGCGGTGGGCGAACTGGCCCGGCAAACTGCCGAGTTGCTCAATGCGCGTCCGCTGGAGCCGCGCTTCTTCGATCGCCAGGTGGCGTTCAACCTGCTGGCCCAGGTGGGCACCAGCGACAGCGAGGGCCATGGCGCGCTGGAGCGTCGCCTGGTGAGTGAGCTGCGCGAGTTGCTTGGCCTGCCTTCGCTGAAGATTTCCGTGACCTGTGTTCAAGTCCCGGTGTTTTTCGGCGATAGCTACACTGTGGCCGTGCACAGTCGCAAGGCGGTCGATCTGGCGGCGGTGAACGCCGTGCTGGAGCACGCCGACAGTGTCGAACTGGTGGAGGCGGGTGACTACCCGACCCCGGTCGGTGATGCGGTGGCCCAGGATGTGGTGTATGTCGGGCGGGTGCGTGGCGGTGTCGACGAGGCCGAACAGCTCAATCTCTGGCTGACCACCGACAACGTGCGCAAAGGCGCGGCGTTGAACGCCGTACAGCTGGCGGAGTTGTTGATAAAACACCTTGCGTAAAAGATACTTGGCGACGATTTGCACATTGTTTCTGAAATACTGGAAGTGAGCGGCCGTCACGCGCTTGCGGGGCACCTTGCCAACATGATCCGGTGGTCATGCCAGTCAAATGCCTCACGGCGGTTTTTCACTTTCTTCTCGGTAGCCGGGGAAGGTTCATACAAAGGATGAGGTCATGCTTCGAATTCGCAAACTGGTGTTAGCAATAGCCGCGGCATCGGCGCTGTCCTCGGGTATGGCGCATGCGCTGGGGCTGGGCGAGCTGACCCTCAAGTCGGGGCAGAACCAGCCGCTGGATGCCGAGATCGAATTGCTCGATGTGCGTGACCTCACTCCCGCCGAAGTGGTGCCCAGCCTGGCGCCGGCCGAAGAGTTCAGCAAGGCCGGGGTCGAACGCCAGGCGTACCTCAACGACCTGACCTTCACCCCGGTGATCAACCCCAGTGGCAAGAGCGTGCTGCGGGTGACCTCCAGCCAGCCGCTGCCGGCCCCTATGGTCAAGTTCCTGGTGCAGGTGATGTGGCCCCAGGGCCGCCTGCTGCGCGACTACAGCGTACTGATCGACGCCTCCAAATTCTCTCCCGAAGCGGCCCAGGCGGCTTCGGGCGTCACCCCTGCGGTGACCGCGCCCGCCCGCCACACCACCGTGCGTCGCGACACTTTGTGGCAGATTGCCGCCAAGGCGCGCCAGGGTGGATCGGTGCAGCAGACCATGCTGGCGATCCAGGCGCTCAACCCCGATGCCTTCTACAACGGCAACATCAACCAGCTCAAGGTTGGCCAGGTACTGCGCCTGCCCGACCAGCAGCAGATCGCCGCCATCCCCCAGGGTCAGGCTGTCAAGGAAGTGGCCGAGCAGTATGCGGCCTGGCGTGAGGGGCGCCGTCTGGGCCCGCGTGCGCGCCAGCTCGACGCCACCCGGCGTGACGCGGCCGGCGCCGCCCCGGCGCGTATCGCCCAGCAGGACAACCTCAAGCTGGTGGCACCCGGCGGCAAAGGTGCGGCCGGCGACAGCAAGGCCCTGGCCGACAAGCTGGCGATGGCCGAAGAGAGCCTCGACACCACCCGGCGTGACAACGCCGAGCTGAAAAGCCGTGTGGCGGATCTGCAGAGCCAGCTGGACAAGCTGCAGCGCCTGATCGAACTGAAGAACGACCAGCTGGCGCGCCTGGAAGCCCAGAGCGCCGCGCCGGCGAGCGTGCCTGCGCCCGAGCAGCCGGCGATCGATGCCCAGTTGCAGCAGGCGGTACCGAGCGAAGCGGTGGTGTCCCCGGCGCCGGCTGCCGTGGATACCGCGCCGGTGGCCGAAACGCCGCCGGCTGCCGTTACCCCGAGCGATTCGGACAAGATGCTCGACGACCTGCTGGGCAACAGCTGGCTGCTGGCGCTGATCGCAGGTTCAGCCTTGCTGGTGCTGTTGTTGCTTCTGCTGCTGTTGGCGCGCAAGCGTCGTGCCCAGCAGGAGGCTGAAAAGCACATGCGCATGGCGCGAGCCCTGGCCGAGGAAAGCGACCTGGGCCTGGGGCCGGACATGGACCTGCCGCAAAGCAGTTTCGAGGGCCTGGAGGTCTCCGCGCCGAGCGTGACCCTGGCGCCGGGTGTGGTGGCGGCCTCCGCTGCAGCGGCTGCGGCTGCCGAGGTAGCACCCGCCTACGACAGGCTTGACCCGGAGTCCGAGCTGGAGCTGGAGCCGGAATTCGAGCCCAAGCCGGCCCCCGTGGTCGAGCCCGCGCCCGAGCCGGTAGAGGTTCCGTCTCCGGCCCCGGCTGCGGTGGTGGCACCGGCCGTCATCGCGGCTGCCGTGCAGGCACCGGCCGAGGACGCCCCCGCGCCAAATGACGATGCCCTGCTGGCGGAAGTCGACCTGAGCATTGCCCGCGGTCGTCTGAACCATGCCGCCGAGCTGCTGGAGCCTGCGGTGGAGCAGGCCCCCGAGCGTGCCGACCTGCGCCTGAAGCTGATGGAAGTCTATGCCCGCCAGGGCGACCGTGACGCCTTTGTCGGCCACGAGCGCCAACTGGTTGCCAATGGTCAGAACCACGCCGATGTCGAGTCGCTCAAGCAGCGTTACCCGGCCATGCTCGGCGTGGCCGCAGCGGGCGTCAGCGCTGCGGCCCTGGCCGCCGAGCTGGATGCCCAGTATGTGCAGGACCTGCTGCAGGACGACCCGCAGCCCGCGCCGGAAATCGAGTTGCCGGGCGAAGACGACCTGGACAGCGCCTTCGACCTGAGCCTGGATGACCTGGAGGGGTTGGAAGGCCTTGAAGACCTCGAAGGTCTCGAGGGCCTGGCAGACCTGCAGATCGATGATCCGCAGGCGCCGCAGGCCACGCCGCCTGCCGATATCGCGGCGCTCGACGACCTCGATTTCGATACCCTGCTGCAAGAGCAGACCCAGGCCCAGGCCCAGGCCCAGGCCGAGACGCCAGCGCCGCAAGTGCCCGACGTGCAGGAGCAGGCAGTGACTGAAGTGCCGGCCGAGACGCCCGCCGAGGTGCCTGCCGAGCCGATGCCCGAACCTGCACCGGTCGAGCCCGAGCCAATCCTGGATGACCTGTCCGACTTCGACCTCGACATGGGCGCCGACCTTGCGCCACCGGCGCCTGAAGCTGCACCCGCCGCTACGCCTGAAGCGCCACTGGATATCGAGGCCCAGTTGGCCGCGTTCGATGACTCACTGGGGCTGGACGACAGCTTCCCGGACCTGGCCGATGATTTCGACCTGTCCCTGGCCGACGAGCCGGACCCGCTGGACGCCAGCTTTGCCGCCGAGCTGGACGACGTCAACGCCGAGCTCGACAAGCTCTCGCAGAACCTCGAGCAGCCTTCCATCGCGCCGCACTTCACCGCCGAGGACGCCTCCGACCTGATGCTCGACGAGCCGGAGTTCGACTACCTCTCCGGTACCGACGAAGCCGCCACCAAGCTCGATCTGGCACGTGCCTACATCGACATGGGCGACAACGACGGCGCCCGCGAGATACTCGACGAAGTGATGAAGGAAGGTACCGAGACCCAGCGCAAGGAAGCCATCGAACTGCGTTCGCGGATGAGCTGAACGCCCACCTGAAAGGCCAACGGCAGCCCTCGTGGCTGCCGTTGTCGTTATAATCCGCGCCATTGCGTAAACCGACAGGCTGTATCCCCTTGGAAATCATCGATAACGCCGCAGCCGAAATGGCCGCCGAAGGCTTTTTCAGAATCGCGCTGGGCGTGGAATACAAAGGCACCCGCTACCGTGGCTGGCAACGCCAGGCCAGTGGCGTGCCGAGCGTGCAGCAGACCCTCGAGGAGGCGCTGTCGAAGGTCGCCGACTCGCCAGTGTCGCTGCAGTGCGCCGGGCGTACCGATGCCGGCGTGCATGCCAGCGGCCAGGTGGTGCATTTCGACACGCGGGCGGTGCGCAGCATGAAGGCCTGGACCATGGGCGCCAACATCAACCTGCCGCATGACGTCAGCGTGTCGTGGGCCAGGCAGATGCCGGCGCACTTTCACGCGCGCTTCAAGGCCATTGCCCGGCGCTACCGCTATGTGATCTACAACGACCAGATCCGCCCGGCGCACCTGGGCGACCAGGTCACCTGGAATCACCGCCCGCTCGATGCCGGGCGCATGGCCGAAGCCGCAGCCTACCTGGTGGGCACCCATGACTTCAGCGCCTACCGCGCCGGCCAGTGCCAGGCCAAGTCGCCGATCAAGCAGATCCATCACCTGCGGGTGAGCCGGCATGGGCGCATGATCGTGCTGGATATCCGTGCCAGCGCCTTCCTGCATCACATGGTGCGCAACATTGCCGGCGTGCTGATGACCATCGGCGCCGGCGAGCGTCCGCCCGAGTGGGCCAGGGAAGTGCTCGAAAGCCGCGTGCGTCGTACCGGCGGGGTGACCGCGCACCCGTTCGGGCTGTACCTGGTGCAGGTGGAATACCATGACGAGTTCGAACTGCCCGAGCGTTTCATCGGGCCACATTTCCTTACGGGTTACGAGTCGTTGACGGCTGACGGCCCGCAAGGCATTTGCTAACATCCGGAGCTTTCCGGTTCAGCTGAGGTTCACAGGCCATGTCCGCCGTTCGCAGCAAGATCTGCGGGATTACCCGCATCGAGGATGCGCTGGCCGCGGCCGAGGCGGGCGCCGACGCCATCGGGCTGGTGTTCTACGCCAGAAGTCCGCGGGCGGTGAATGTGCAGCAGGCGCGGGCGATCATCGCTGCACTGCCGCCCTTCGTCACCACCGTGGGCCTGTTCGTCAACGCCAGCCGCTGTGAGCTCAACGAGATCCTCGACGCCGTGCCGCTGGACCTGCTGCAGTTTCATGGCGACGAAACCCCGGCCGACTGCGACGGCTACCACCGTCCCTGGATCAAGGCCCTGCGGGTTCGCCCCGGGGATGACCTGGAGGCCGGCTGCCAGCAGTACGCCAAGGCCAGCGGCATCCTCCTCGACACTTTCGTGGCCGGCGTTCCGGGCGGAACCGGCGAGGCGTTCGACTGGTCCCTGATACCCGAGCACCTGAGCAAGCCGATCATCCTGGCTGGCGGCCTCTCGGCCGACAATGTCGGGGCGGCCATCGCCCAGGTGCGTCCTTACGCAGTGGACGTCAGTGGTGGGGTGGAGCAGGCCAAGGGCATCAAGGACCCGGCCCGCATCGAGGCGTTCATGCGCGCGGTGCGCCAGGCGTGAGGGGCGGGCGAATGCTCGATGTGACGGCTGGCGGTGCGCCATCGTCCATAGCTTTCGCAGCCCGTTGCTGCCGGATCGCGCCCACGGGCCGATCGAAATTACCGGGTGGCGCCACCGGCGTCGCCTTTACAGGTTGACGATGAAGCTGGGGCAGGGTGGTACCGCGCTGAACGCGCACCGCCGGCCACGTTTCATCATCGCGTCATACACGAATTGAGCTCAAGGGCATACGCGTGACCCGGCAACTTTTGCCTGCCGGTCGCCGCTACTGGAGAAAGAAAGCATGAGCAACTGGTTGGTAGACAAACTGATCCCTTCGATCATGCGTTCCGAGGTGAAGAAGAGCTCGGTACCCGAAGGGCTGTGGCACAAATGCCCGTCCTGCGAGGCCGTGCTGTATCGTCCGGAGCTGGAAAAGACCCTGGATGTGTGCCCCAAGTGCAATCACCACATGCGCATCGGCGCACGTGCACGCATCGACATCTTCCTCGACGCCGAAGGCCGCAATGAGCTGGGTGCCGACCTGGAGCCGGTCGACCGCCTGAAGTTCCGCGACGGCAAGAAGTACAAGGATCGCCTGGTTGCTGCGCAGAAGCAGACCGGCGAAAAGGACGCCCTGGTTTCCATGAGCGGTACCCTGCTGGGCATGCCGGTGGTGGTCAGTGCGTTCGAGTTCTCCTTCATGGGCGGTTCGATGGGTGCCATCGTCGGCGAGCGTTTCGTGCGTGCCGCCAACTATGCCCTGGAAAACCGCTGTCCGATGGTCTGCTTCTCGGCCTCGGGCGGCGCGCGCATGCAGGAAGCGCTGATCTCGCTGATGCAGATGGCCAAGACCTCCGCCGTGCTGGCGCGCCTGCGCGAAGAAGGCATCCCGTTCATCTCGGTTCTCACCGACCCTGTTTACGGGGGCGTTTCGGCCAGCCTGGCAATGCTCGGCGACGTGATCGTAGGCGAGCCCAAGGCGCTGATCGGCTTTGCCGGCCCTCGGGTTATCGAACAGACCGTGCGCGAAAAACTGCCTGAAGGCTTCCAGCGCAGCGAGTTCCTGCTGGAGCACGGTGCCATCGACATGATCATCGCTCGATCCGAACTGCGCCCGCGCCTGGGCAATCTGCTGGCACAGATGATGGGCCTGCCGACGCCGAAGTTCGTCGCCCCCGTGATCGAGCCGATCGTGGTACCACCGGTGCCTGCCAACGTATGACCCAGCGCACCCTGGGCGAGTGGCTCGCCTACCTCGAGCAGTTGCACCCGTCGACAATCGACATGGGCCTGGAGCGTTCGCGGCAGGTCGCAACGCGCCTCGGGCTGGGCCAGCCCGCGCCTCGGGTGATTACCGTTACCGGCACCAATGGCAAGGGCTCTACCTGTGCCTTCGTGGCCAGCCTGCTGCAGGCCCAGGGCCTGAAGGTCGGGGTCTACAGCTCGCCGCACCTGCTGCGCTACAACGAGCGGGTGCAGATCGACGGCCAGCAGGCCAGCGATGCGCAGCTGTGCCAGGCATTCGCCGCCGTCGAGGCGGCGCGTGGCGAGACCTCCCTGACCTACTTCGAGGCCGGTACCCTGGCGGCGTTCTGGCTGTTCCAGCAGTCGGCGCTGGACGCCGTGGTGCTTGAAGTGGGCCTGGGCGGGCGGCTCGACACCGTCAACCTGGTGGACGCTGACCTTGCCGTGGTCACCAGTATCGGTGTCGACCATTGCGATTTCCTTGGCGATACCCGTGAGTCGGTGGCCTTCGAGAAGGCCGGGATTTTCCGTGCCGGCAAGCCGGCGCTGTGTGGCGACCTCGACCCGCCGCAGCCGCTGCTGGACAAGGCACGCGAACTAGGCTGCCGGTTCCTGCTGCGCGGACGCGACTTCGACCTGTCCAGCACCGACCAGTACTGGCAGTGGCGGGGCGTGGATGCGCACGGCAATGCCGTCGAGCTGCACGACCTGCCGTTGCTCGATCTGCCCATGGAAAACGCGGCGCTGGCGTTGCAGACCTACCTGCTGACCGGCCTGCCCTGGAATGCCGCGCAGATCGCCCAGGCACTGCGCGACACCCGTATCGTCGGGCGTCTCGACCGTCGCCAGTTCATCTGGCAGGGCAAGCACCTGAGCATTCTGCTCGACGTCGGCCATAATCCACATGCGGCCCAGTACCTCGCTCAGCGCCTGGCTTCGCGCCCGGTGGCCGGCAGGCGCCTGGCGGTATTCGGCCTGCTGGCTGACAAGGACCTGGCCGGGGTGATCGAACCTCTGCATGCGCAAGTGGCCCACTGGGCGGTTGCGCCACTGGACACCGCCCGCAGCCGGCCTGCAAGCGAGTTGCAGGCCGCGTTGCAGAACCTTGGCGCCGACGTGAAGTCGTATGCAAGCGTCGCCGACGCCCTTGACGGGCAGTGCGCGCAAGCGACGGCAGGCGACCAGATCCTGCTGTTCGGATCATTTTTCTGTGTCGGCGAGGCCCTGCAGTGGCTGAGCCGGCAGACCATGGAGGACGGGGCAAATGGCGTTGCTGGATAAAGTCGTCAAGCAGCGGATGGTGGGCGCGCTGGTGCTGGTGGCACTGGCGGTGATCTTCCTGCCGATGCTGTTCACCCGTGAGGACGAGCTGCGCCAGGTGCATGTCGAGGCGCCCGCCGCCCCGGCTGTGCCGGCCTTACCGCAGGTGCAGGTGGAGCCGGTGGAGGTGCCCGAGCCGCAGGTGATCCAGGATGAGGCGCTCACCGCCCAGGAACCCAGCGCACCGAGCACGCCCATTGCCCCGGCACCGGTGGTGACTGCACCCACCCCAGCGCCCGCCTCGCCGGTGACGGAGGCCAAGCCGGCCACGCCTGCGCCGGTCAGCAAGCCTGCGGCGGCCCCGGCCAAGCCGGTTGCCAGTGCACCTGCCAAGGTCGATGGCAATGGCCTGCCGGTGAGCTGGTCGGTGCAACTGGCCAGCCTGTCCAACCGCGCCAATGCCGAGAACCTGCAGAAAACCCTGCGTAGCCAGGGCTACAACGCCTATATTCGCTCGGCCGAAGGTACCAACCGGGTGTTCGTCGGGCCGCTGATCGAGCGTGCCGAAGCCGAGCGCCTGCGCGATGTGATCAACCGCCAGCAGAACCTCAAGGGTTTTGTGGTGCGCTTCCAGCCCGAACGTAGCTGACCCCCCGCCGTCCGGCCGCCGCCGGACGGCAAATCACCGCTTACCGATAGCCCACCGCTCTGGTAAAATGCGCCGCCTTATCCGTTTGCAGGCAGCACTGTGGCATTTACCTGGGTCGACTGGGCGATTCTCGCGATCATCGCCGTTTCTTCGCTGATCAGTCTCAAGCGCGGTTTCGTCAAGGAAGCCTTGTCGCTGCTTACCTGGATCATCGCCGGTGCAGTCGCCTGGATGTTCGGTGGCGGTATCTCGCAGTACCTTGAAGGCTACATCCAGACGCCATCGGCGCGGGTGATAGCCGGATGTGCCATTCTTTTCGTCGCCACCTTGCTGGTGGGGGCAATGATCAATTTTCTGATCGGCGAGCTGATTCGCGTCACCGGGTTGTCCGGGACCGATCGCTTCCTGGGCATGGCGTTCGGCGCCGCTCGCGGGGCCCTGCTCGTCGTGGTGGCGGTCGGGCTGCTGAGCCTGGGGCCGGTACAACAGGACCCGTGGTGGCAGGAGTCTCGCCTGCTGCCACAATTTCTATTGGTGGCTGACTGGTCGAAAAACCTCATTCTGGGGCTGACCAGCCAGTGGCTAGCCAGCGGAATCAGCGCACCGGCTGATCTCCCGTTTCAAGAACAGTTGCTTGGGCCCAAAGCGCCCTGAGTGCTGATCCGTCAAGTTTCATAATGTAGGGGTTGCGTCGCATGTGTGGCATCGTCGGTATCGTCGGTAAGTCGAACGTCAATCAGGCGCTGTATGACGCGCTAACCGTGCTCCAGCACCGCGGCCAGGATGCTGCCGGTATCGTTACAAGCCATGATGGCCGACTATTCCTGCGCAAGGACAACGGCCTGGTACGTGACGTGTTCCAGCAGCGTCACATGCAGCGTCTGGTGGGCCACATGGGCATCGGTCATGTGCGCTACCCGACTGCGGGCAGCTCGACCTCGGCCGAGGCCCAGCCGTTCTACGTCAACTCGCCGTATGGCATCACCCTGGCGCACAACGGCAACCTGACCAATGTGGAGCAACTGGCCAAGGAGATCTACGAGTCCGACCTGCGCCACGTCAACACCAACTCCGACTCCGAAGTGCTGCTCAACGTATTCGCCCATGAGCTGGCGGTGCGCGGCAAGCTGCAACCGACCGAGGAAGACGTGTTCGCCGCCGTGACCGACGTGCACAACCGTTGCGTGGGTGGCTACGCGGTGGTGGCGATGATCACCGGCTACGGCATCGTCGGCTTCCGCGATCCGAACGGCATCCGCCCGATCGTGTTCGGCCAGCGTCATACCGACGAAGGCGTCGAATACATGATCGCCTCCGAAAGCGTCTCGCTGGACGTGCTCGGCTTCACCCTGATCCGCGACCTGGCGCCGGGCGAAGCGGTGTACATCACCGAAGAAGGCAAGCTGCACACCCGCCAGTGCGCCATCGCGCCCAAGCTTTCCCCCTGCATCTTCGAGCACGTTTACCTGGCCCGCCCGGATTCGATCATCGACGGTGTGTCGGTGTACAAGGCGCGCCTGCGCATGGGCGAGAAGCTTGCCGAGAAGATCCTGCGCGAGCGTCCCGAGCACGACATCGACGTGGTCATCCCGATTCCCGACACCAGCCGTACCGCGGCGCTGGAACTGGCCAACCACCTGGGCGTGAAGTTCCGTGAAGGCTTCGTCAAGAACCGCTACATCGGCCGTACCTTCATCATGCCCGGCCAGGCCGCGCGCAAGAAGTCGGTACGCCAGAAGCTCAATGCCATCGAGCTGGAGTTCCGCGGCAAGAACGTGATGCTGGTCGACGACTCGATCGTGCGCGGCACCACCTGCAAGCAGATCATCCAGATGGCCCGCGAAGCCGGCGCGAAGAACGTTTACTTCTGCTCCGCCGCGCCAGCGGTGCGTTTCCCCAACGTCTACGGCATCGACATGCCGAGCGCTCATGAACTGATCGCGCACAACCGCAGCACCCAGGACGTGGCCGAACTGATCGGCGCCGACTGGCTGGTCTACCAGGACCTGCCGGACCTGATCGAGGCTGTAGGTGGTGGCAAGATCAAGATCGAGCATTTCGATTGCGCGGTATTCGATGGCCAGTACGTGACTGGCGACATCGACGCCGCCTACCTGGACAAGATCGAGCAGGCGCGCAACGACGCCTCCAAGGTCAAGAACCAGGCGGTCAGCGCGATCATCGACCTTTACAACAACTGACAAGGGGAGCAACGGCATGACACAGCAATGGGATGCCGGGCGCCTGGACAGCGACCTCGACGGGGTCGCTTTCGATACGCTGGCGGTACGCGCCGGCCAGCATCGCACGCCGGAAGGTGAGCACAGCGACCCGCTGTTCTTCACTTCCAGCTACGTGTTCCGTACGGCGGCCGATGCCGCTGCGCGGTTCGCCGGCGAGGTTCCAGGCAACGTCTATTCGCGCTACACCAACCCGACCGTAAGGGCCTTCGAGGAGCGCATCGCCGCCCTGGAAGGCGCCGAGCAGGCGGTCGCCACCTCCACAGGCATGTCCGCGATCCTGTCGCTGGTGATGGCCTTGTGCAGCGCTGGCGACCACGTGCTGGTCTCGCAGAGCGTGTTCGGTTCGACCATCAGCCTGTTCGAGAAGTACTTCAAGCGCTTCGGCGTGCAGGTCGACTACGTGCCGCTGGCCAACCTGGCTGGCTGGGAACAGGCGATCAAGCCCAATACCAGGCTGCTGTTCGTCGAGTCGCCGTCCAATCCGCTGGCCGAGCTGGTGGACATCGGCGCGCTGGCCGAGATCGCCCATGCCCGGGGCGCGCTGCTGGTGGTGGACAACTGCTTCAGCACTCCGGCCCTGCAACAGCCATTGAAGCTGGGCGCGGACATCGTCATGCATTCGGCGACCAAGTTCATCGACGGCCAGGGGCGCTGCATGGGCGGCGTGGTCGCCGGGCGCAACGAGCACATGAAGGAAGTGGTGGGCTTTCTGCGTACTGCGGGGCCGACGCTGAGCCCGTTCAACGCCTGGGTGTTCCTCAAGGGCCTGGAAACGCTGAACCTGCGCATGCGCGCCCACTGCGCCAATGCCCAGGCCCTGGCCGAGTGGCTGGAGCAGCAGGACGGTGTCGAGAAGGTGCATTACGCGGGCCTGCCAAGCCACCCGCAGCACGAGCTGGCCAAGCGCCAGATGCGCGGCTTCGGTGCGGTGGTGAGCTTCGAGGTCAAGGGTGGCAAGGAGGGCGCATGGCGCTTCATCGACGCCACGCGGCTGATTTCGATCACCGCCAACCTGGGTGACAGCAAGACCACCATCACCCACCCGGCCACCACCTCCCACGGCCGTCTGGCGCCGCAGGAGCGTGAGGCCGCCGGGATTCGCGACAGTCTGATCAGGGTTGCCGTGGGCCTGGAAGACGTGGGCGACCTGCAGGCCGACCTGGCGCGCGGTCTGGCGGCGCTGTGATCGACTGGTCGGTGAGCGAGAGCAGCCACAACGGGCGTGTGGCGCTGGTAACCGGCGCTGCACGCGGGATCGGCCTGGGCATCGCGGCCTGGCTGATCAGCGAGGGCTGGCAAGTGGTGCTCACCGACCTGGATCGGGCCCGTGGCGCGAAGGTGGCCAAGGTGCTCGGTGACAACGCCTGGTTCGTCGGCATGGACGTGGCCGACGAGGCCCAGGTGACGGTGGGCGTGGCCGAGGTGCTGGGGCAGTTCGGACGCCTGGATGCGCTGGTGTGCAACGCGGCGATTGCCGACCCGCACAATACCACCCTCGAAAGCCTCAGCCTGAACCACTGGAACCGCGTGCTGGCGGTCAACCTGGGTGGCCCGATGCTGCTGGCCAAGCACTGTGCGCCTTACCTGCGCGCGCATTGCGGCGCCATCGTCAACCTGGTGTCCACCCGTGCGGCACAGTCCGAACCCGATACCGAGGCCTATGCTGCGAGCAAGGGCGGGCTGCTGGCCCTGACCCACGCACTGGCCATGAGCCTGGGCCCGGAGATCCGCGTCAACGCTGTCAGCCCTGGCTGGATCGATGCGCGGGACCCTTCGCTGCGCCGTGCCGAGCCCTTGAGCGAGGCCGACCATGCGCAGCACCCGGCGGGCAGGGTAGGGACCGTGGAAGATGTGGCGGCGATGGTGGCATGGCTGTTGTCGCGCAACGCGGGTTTTGTCACCGGCCAGGAGTTCGTGGTGGACGGTGGCATGACCAAGAAGATGATTTACACGTAAGCGGCAGGCTTCACGCGACACGCTGCAAGAACCTGTGCAATCGGCTTTTGATTCTGCTTTTACTTGCAGCTTGTTGCTTGAAGCCTGCAGCTGTTTTTTTACGAAAGTGAAAAAAACTTCAACACTGGTATTGACTTAGGTTCGATACCTGCGTAAATTTCACCACCTCAGCGAAGCACACGGGTGATTAGCTCAGCCGGGAGAGCATCTGCCTTACAAGCAGAGGGTCGGCGGTTCGATCCCGTCATCACCCACCACTTCCTGAGATGTTCCTGGCCCGACACTTTCGAAAGACGGTGTTACCAGAGAGGAACAGGACGCAAGTCCACTATGCGCAGCGGTAGTTCAGTCGGTTAGAATACCGGCCTGTCACGCCGGGGGTCGCGGGTTCGAGTCCCGTCCGCTGCGCCACTTTTCTCCAGATCGGTTCAACAACCGGTTTGAGGTCCGAAGCCAAGGCTTCAGGCCAGATCCCAGTTTCAAACAGGTGAAAGCCTGTGCGATA
>NZ_QKRS01000001.1:796243-804970 GCF_024261405.1 Pseudomonas sp. FBF18
CCGCCTCGAGGCCCTTGAACTCCTCGAAGCAACAAAAAAAGCGACCTTAGGGTCGATTTTTTTGTGCCTGCAGAAAAGCATGGCCGCCAAGGCTGGCACCTGCTGGCGACGTATTGCCTGCAGGTGCCGGCCTTGCTGGCGAAAGAATATGCCCCTCAGACCTTGAAGCGCGAAAGCAGCCCTTGCAGCTCAGTGCCCAGGCGCGCCAGCTCTGCCGCCGAGGTGGCAGTGTGCGCCGAGGCGGTGGACGTCTGTTCGGCCACATCACGCACACTGATCACGCTGCGACCGATCTCTTCGGCTACCGCGCTCTGCTGTTCGGCGGCGGTCGCGATCTGCACGTTCATGGCCT
This sequence comes from Pseudomonas sp. FBF18, assembly GCF_024261405.1. Taxonomy (NCBI): domain Bacteria; kingdom Pseudomonadati; phylum Pseudomonadota; class Gammaproteobacteria; order Pseudomonadales; family Pseudomonadaceae; genus Pseudomonas; species Pseudomonas sp. FBF18. The sequence continues at coordinate 796,596 of NZ_QKRS01000001.1, forward strand.
GGATGTGCGTGACCGTGTGTGTGATGGCCTGCAGCTCCACGCCTGCCTCATTGGCCAGCCCGACTGTCGTACCGACCATGCCCTGGCTGGTGTGCATGCGTTCTGCAGCCCTCTGCGCACCCTGCTGCAATGACCCGATCAATGTCTCGATCTCTGCGGTGGACTGCTGGGTGCGTTGGGCCAGCCCGCGCACCTCATCGGCCACCACGGCGAAGCCACGCCCGGCCTCGCCGGCACGTGCCGCCTCGATGGCGGCGTTGAGCGCCAGCAGGTTGGTCTGCTCGGCGATGGCATTGATCACCGTCATCACACTGCCGATGCGTTCGCTCTCTTCGGACAACCTGCCGACGGCGTCGGCGGAGGTGCCGATGTCGTCGGCCAACTGGTCGATCTGGGTCAGTGCGCGCTGTACCACCAGATTGCCCTGGCTGGCCTGGCTGTTGGCCTGGCGGGTGGCGGTACTGGCCTGCTCGGCATTGCGCGCCACTTCCTGCACCGTGGCTACCATTTCGCTCATGGCCGTGGCGACCTGGTCGGTCTCCAGTTTCTGGCTGTCGACGCCGGCACGGGTCTGTTCGGTGATGGCCGAGAGCTGCTCGGCCGCCGCTGACAACTGAGCGGTAACGGTGCCCACCTGGCCCAGCACACCGCGCAGGTTGTCGCCGCTTTGGGAGAGGGCTAGGAGCAACTGGCCAAACTCGTCACGGCGCAGCTCGCTGCTGTTATCCCTCAAGTCGCCGGCACCGATACGACGCGCGATCACTACGGCCTGCTGCAGCGGCTGGGTGATCTGGCGGATGATCACCCAGCCGATCGCACCGCCCAGCAGCATGGCGCCAACCAGCAGCCCGAGCATCAGCGCACGGCTGTGGCTGGACTCGTCGACGCTGAGCTGATTCTGGCGTGCGATCAGCGTATTGATCGCTTCCAGGCTGGTTTCGATATTGCTCACCAGCACCGTACGGCTGCGGGCCTGCTGCTCGACATCGCGGGCAAAGCGCTCGGCCAGTTGCAGGTACTGGTCCAGGTCGGAGGGCAGTCTACCCAGTTGCGGGTGACCGCTGCCCAGGCGCTTCACGCTGTCATTGGCGCGCGTGTGGGCCTCACGCACCGTGTCCAGGCGTTTGGTGCTGCCCTCGCGCATCATGGCCAGGCTGTTCTGGCGCAGGTCGCTCAGGGCGTCGTTGAGGGTGGCAAGGTCGCGACGGACGTTACTGGCGTCGTCCTGGTACAGCGCCTGGGTCAGCGTACGGACATCGTTCTGCAGGCTGCTGCCCAGGCGCTCGGAATCGGCCTGGATGCGGCCTATGTCCTGCTGGGCGGTTTGCAGCTGGCGAAACTGCTGCATGTAGCCCTGCATGTTTTCCAGCACGTGTTGCAACTGCTGCCTGGACACTGCGTCGTCCAGGCGCTGGAGGTTCTCCTCGATCAGCGCCACCAGGGTGCTGTAAGAGGTGTTCAATTGCGCCGCAAGGTTTTCATCGCCGTGGTGTTCATACGACAGGCGCGCGGCGCGAATGTCATTGGTGTGGTCGAGCACGTGATTGACCGACACCAGCCGATCGGCACGGGTGGTCAGGGTGTTGAGGCTGCGAATGCCGATCACGGCGAGGAGCGCCATCAGCAGCACGATACTCGCGAAACCGAGGGCCAGCTTCACTTTCACCGATATGTTTTTCACCTTGAATGCTCCTGGGTCGATGGTCAGTGGCTGACGTAGTGGCGCATTGCCATTTTCTGTCGCATGCCAGGCCAGTATCGATGGGCTCAAGGTGTAGCGGGGAGTCAGACATTTCCCGGTATGACGTGGGAAAGCTGGTTAAATAGTGAGCGAAAAAAATCGCGACCAATGGTTCAGGACGGCTGTGTAGTGCAGGCCAGCCGCTGTGCAGGTGAAATTTAGTGCCGGATCGCCCGGTTGCGGTTTCAGTCATCTGCGGATGTGATGCACAATAGGCGCCGACCGTTTTTCGCAGGATTTTCAATGTCAAAGTCAACCGTCTTCACTGCGCTCGGGCTGGCCCTTGTGCTGGCGGGCGTTGCCGGCTGTTCCTCGAAGAAAGCCGCCATCTACGAACACGAGAACTTCGACGACTCGGGCACCTTCTCGCGCAGCTTTCCGGTCAGCGAAGCAGGTACCTGCGAGGCTGCCCGGCGCGCGCTGCTCAGCCAGGGCTACATCATCACCACCAGCGAACCGGGCCAGGTCAATGGCAACAAGAGCTTCCAGCAGACGGGCGACTCGCACCTGCAGATCAGCTTCAACGTGGTCTGTGCCAACGACACCGGTTCCGGTCAGCGCTCGACCATGTTCGCCAATGCCCTGCAGGACCGTTATGCGCTGAAAAAATCCAACACTTCGGCCAGCCTCGGGGTGGGTGTGCTGGGGTCGGTGTCGATGCCGATCGGCTCGTCGGACGACTCCATGGTCAAAGTGGCCAGCGAAACGGTGACCTCGCCCAAGTTCTACGAGCGCTACTTTGCGTTGGTCGAGAGTTTCCTGCCCAAGCCGAGCAAGAAGGCCAAGGTCGAGCCCAAGGCCGAACCCGCCAAGCCGGCTCTCGACCTGGGAGTGCCCGAACCTGCGCCTGCTGCGCCAAGCGCTCCGGCCGTCGAGGCCGCGCCGGCGCAGCCTCCGGCCCCTGCGGCACCTGCCGAGGTTGCAGCGCCGGTGGTGGCGGTACCGGCAGCGCAAGCGCCGGCTGCACCGCTGGTCGACGACAGCAAGAGCTCGCAGCCTGTGGCGCCGCCCCAGGATGCGGCGCCGATCACGGTCGAACAGACTGCACCGCCCACCGAGCCTGCCGCCGCACCGGCGCAGCCTCCAGCGGCCCCGACGGCCGACGCGCCTGCGCCGCTGTGACGCATCGGATAAATCATCGATTGCCTGCTACGTTTATCTCAATGGGCTGAGCGCTTGTGCTTTTCGCTGGCTTGCCAGCGAAGGGCGAGCCACCTTGCGCCAGCCTGTCACGTCACGGTCATTTTTTCTTCACCTGGGCACTTTAGGGTGAAGCACGACTCAATGACATGATCGAGAAAATCAAGGAGCAGGCAATGGACGACTATCAAGAAGAACTGCTGGAATACCGCGCATTCGAACTCGACCCGCCAGAGCCGGCCGAAGACGCTACCGAGCTCTGATCGGGCTCATGCGCCCCGCCGCTGGCTGCGGCGAAAGTCCCCCGGCGTCACGCCGTTCCAGCGCTTGAATGCGCGCTGGAAGGCCTCTGCCGACGCAAACCCCAACAGGTAGGCTATTTCGCCAAAGGCCAGCTCCGTGTCGCGGATGTAGGTCACAGCCAGATCGCGGCGCGTGTCGTTCAGAATCGCCCGAAACTGCGTGCCTTCCTCGGCCAGCTTGCGCCGTAAGGTCCACGTGGGCAGTTGCAGCTGCGCCGCCACTTCACCCAGGTCCGGTTCACGTCCGCCGTTGAGCAACGGCCCCAGCAGATGGGCGATACGCTCAGCCAGGCTGCGCATGCGCGTGCGCTCCGCCAGTTCCTGCTCGCATAGCTGCAACAGGTGCTGCCAGGTGCTGGGGCAATGGGCCGGGTTGCGCAGCGCCAGGCTGGCGCGGTCCAGGCGCAACTGATTATGTGTGGCCCCGAACTGCACCGGGCTGCTGCACAGGGCCTGGTAACGGTCGGCATAGGCGGGCGCGCAAAACTCGATCTCCATACGCTCCGCCTGCAATGCCACCCCCACCAGCCCCGACAGTTGTGCCAGCCAGCCGGCCAGTACCGAGTCGACCACGAAGCGGTTGTAGTCGTTGTACGGGCTGATCGAATAGAAGCGCAGCCAGGCGCCCTGATTGTCCTCATGGAGGCTGGACTGGCCACGGTAGTTGGCGGCGTACAGCGGCTCGAAACGCACCAGCGTACGCGCGGCCTCGCCCAGGGTAGGGGCCTGGGCGGCGGCTACACCGGCCAGGCCGGCCTGGTTCAGGCGGCTCAGGCGGCCCATGTGCAAGCCCAGCGCCGGTTCGTTGCTGAGTGCAATGGCGGCATGCCCCAGGTGCATGTAGCGCGGAATCGACAGGCGCGCACCGGCTTCGGCCAGCCGTGCAGGCACAAGCCCGTAGCGTTGCAGAAGGGGGGCCGGATCATGCCCCAGTTGCTGCAGCGCCTGCGCAAGGCTCTGGATGAACCCCACCGACAGATCCCCCAGGCGTACCCGTGGTCGGTTCATCGGTTACAGCCAGAGGTTGAGCAGGCGCGCGCCGGGATGACTGCTGGCACTGACGTAGTGCCCGTCGCGGCTGGTGAAGCCCAGGCCGTCGCCGGCAATTTCCCAGAACTGGCCGCGCAGGAACACGCTCAGCAGGGTGGTATCGGCGCTTTGGCCGTGGCCGATCAGGCGCTGCCAGGCCTGGCCTTCCTCGACCTGGCCGGCCTTGAGCGGCAGGCTCACGGCCATCGGCTGGTGGCGGTTGCCGCGCCAGGGGGCGGTCCAGCTGTCTCGGCCGCTGATGAAGGCGGGTACCGCGATCAGTTGTGCCGACTGCGCGGCCAGTTGCTGGTAGTTGGCCGGGTACCAGCTGTCGCTGCCCACCAATACGCCGAGGCGGCCTGCGGGTGTATCGAATACTTGCAGCGGATAGGCGTCGCCGCTGCGGATGAAGCGGCGCACTTCACTGTCGGGGTATTGCTGGCGTTGCGGCTGGCCGATCACCTTGCCGTCGCTGGCGAATACCACGCCGTTGTTGTACAGCGCGCCGCTGCCACTGTGAAGGATGCCTTGCTCTGCATACGGCGTGGGCAGCACGATGGAACCGGCCACCAGGGTCACGCCGAACTCCCTGGCCAGGCCGCCGAACAGTTGCTGGTAGTCGGCTGCCATCTGCGTGGCCTTCATGCGCAGGTGCGCATCGGCGCGGCGGTCGTCGCCCTCGGCGTTGAACATCGCCAGCCCGTAGCGCAGCGGGTTGCTCAGCTCCAGCCATTGCCAGGCCTCCTGCAGGCGGGTGACCTGGTACAGCTCTTTCTTTTCGCCGCGGGCCCAGAGCCAGGTGCCGATATGCTCGGGCAGCACCACGATCGTGCGCGGGCCGACCAGGCCCTGGGTGCGAGCGTGTTCAAGGTAGGCGGCGAGCTTGCGGTGCAGCAGGGCCAGGTTCTGGTAGTCGCCCGGATACAGCAGTGGCTCGATGCCCAGCAGATTGCCCTTGTCGGCGGGCACGCCCTGGTTCAGCGCCACTTCAACACGAAGGTCGGACAGGTAGTGGCCGGCCGGGCGTTGTTCGGTCCACAGGCCATAGCCCAGGAGCATGGCAGTCAGAACAAGCGCCAGGGCGCCAAGCAGAAGTTTTCGCATGGAATCAGATGTATGTCCGCAGTTGCGTCGAGGGTACTGGAAACAGGGGGTTGGTGAAACATATCCTGCTCGCACTGGGCCCTGAGCCGAAGCATAGGACAGCTGCAGGCGTCTTAAATACTGGCGCACTTGCTATTTGCCATGGCGGATCTATCGTCGTTGTTACAGCCTTCCAAAGGATTGGCATCATGACGATACGGCTGGTCAGACTGCTGGTCATGGGCGGGGCCGCGCTGCTCGCATCCTGTGCGCTGTTCAACCCTTATGTGCAGAGTATCGCGCCTGAAACAAAGACTGCCACTGGCTCGCAACTGGCCAGCAAGATCCGCATGGAGCTCCAGGGCAAGACCAACGGATTGGCCTACTGGCAGTCGGGATCGTCATTGGCGCTGGCAGGTGCGCTGGGTCTTGGGGGCTACAAGGCCGTCACTGCAGGCAACGGTCACCAGGTGGCAGCGCTTGCGGCTGGCAGTGCATCGCTCTATGGTTTTTCCGCTGCGCAGTACAAACCCACCAGAGAGCAGCTTTATCACCGTGGCGTGCAAGCGGTGATGTGTGTCGAGTCGATATACGAGCGGGCCAGCCTGGAGGAGGGTAACGAGCTGATAAGGCGCATCGCCCAGCTGAAGGCTGGCTCTGGAGCCGTGTCGATTACCAATGCCTACTCGTTGTATGGCGCGATTTCCAGGGCGAAGGCATTCGACAGGGTGTACAAGGAGAAACTGGTCGAGATCGTCGCGGCGCTCAACAACTACCTGGCTGCATTGCAGCCTGCCCCTGAGGTGACGTACCGGATCATCTCCGACGCGATCGGGTCACGGCCGGTTCCCCCGCAGGACGGCACGAAGAACGCGTGGTCAGCCGGCCTGGCGCCTATTTCCATCAATGGACGTTTCAACGCCCAGCAGCAGCTCCAGGCGGCCTTGCTGGCCGATGAGGCCAATGAATGGATTGCGCGCATCTACACCACTGCACCGGGCTTTGACAGTGATGCTCCCGGTTGCAACCCGTTTCAGGGGCAAGTGCCCTCGATCAAAGGGCTGCCATCCGGATCCACACTGGACATGGTGGCAGGCGGGCAGGAGCGCTTTCTGATCCTGAACTCCTCCGGCGACCTGCGCATCACCTACGCAACCCAGGACTCATCCGATCAGGGCGCTGCCGAAATCAGAGTGATTACTGAAAACAGAAGCTACTGGGTGGAGGTCAAGGCGCTCAGGCAGACCCAGAAACCGCTGAAGGCCTATCTGACGGATAGCCAGAAGGGCGAAGTCACCATCGACTTCTATATCAGTATCTCCGCCGCTCCTGCGGCTGGTCCTTGAGCGGGGGGGATCGAGAATGTCTGGCGCAACGGTACTGTCCGGGCTTGCTGCGGGCTTTCTGCTCGCCGCGTCAATGGCTTCAGGCGCCGAGGATTGCGGTACGCCTGGCACACTGACCAGCAGCAAGGGTGATTCCCGAGTGTTGGTGACGCGAGTGTTCAAGGATGGCTCGATCGCCGTGCGTGCGCGGCTGGCAGTGAATCCGGATGGTGGCAAGGGCGCCTACACCGTTGGCGATCATGGGTTCACCTATATCGCCAACGGCCTTTCGATCATGCGCAAAGGTGTCCGCTATCGATGCGACCTTGATTGCCGAAACGCTTTTCTGAAGGCGGAACTCAAAGGGTTTGCCGAGCACACGCCCGAGTTCTGCGTGTATGCCATGGAAGTCGAGCCCTTTGCGCCAGGGCAGGCCAGAACATCCTGCGGCAATGGGCGCTACCTCATCGGAAATGGCAAGGGCCGCCTGCGCAAGGGGCCGCTGCTTGACACCGTGAGCGGCGCCACGGTGCAGAGCTATGTTTCCACTACCTCATTGCGCCACAAGGTGGATGGCCAGGTGCAGCCTCTGGACTCCGAGTCACTGCCCATAGCGGTGGCCGCCAAGGCGAGCATGCTGGGATCGATCGTCTGGGTCGCAGGCAAGGGCCTGCACGGCACGTTCGCGCTTTTGGGCGAAAGCGGGCCGGCTTTTGGCGAAGGCTCAATCGCGCTGCACCAGTTGTTGCACACCAATGCAATCACCGCACAGGCATCCGGCCCTATCCCTGTGGGGCAGCGCTGCAGCGCTGTCGAGTCAGGCCTGACGCCCCCTTTTCGGTCGTCCCCGGACAAACCAGGGGACGGCTGCCGGAGAGGGCGAGCAGCCAGCAGCGCCAGCGATATCCGTGCCTACAACGGTATCAGCGAGCCAGTCGATTTCGTCGTGCTTGGCCAGGCCGGATTTTCCCGCAAAGGCGGGTTGATCGAGCAGACGGTGACTCGGCAGTCGATCGATGAGGCGGCTGCGCGAGCCGGCTATACCCAGCAGCGTATTCGTCAGATGCTGGCCTGCCTGCCGCGGTCCTGAGCCAGGTGACCGCCTACGGCTGGTCTCAGCCCTTGGCCGCCATGGCCGTCACTTCCACGCGCATGCCTTCGACCGCAAGGGCGGCCACGCCAACTGCGGCCCGCACTGGCCATGGTTTGGCGAAAAAGCGCTGGTACACTGCATTGAAGGCGGCGCGGTCGGCCATGTCGGTGAGGTAGATGGTCAGGTGCATGACCCTGTCCATCGAGCTGCCGGCGCGCTCCAGTGCCACCTTCAGGGCTTGCAGGGTGCATTCGCTCTGCAGGGTGATATCGCCCAGTTCCAGGCTGCCGTCTGCCCGGGTCGGGATCTGGGTGGAGACCAGCACGCCGCCGAAACCGACAACGTCGGAGGAGATGGAGTCGGCATCGAGATCGGGAACGAAGGTGAGGTCGTGGTTGGCCATGGGCAGCTCTCGTTTGAGGGGGGGACAAGTTGGCCGACAGTTTACAGGGTCATGGCGAATGAGGTGCGATGGCGAGCGCATTCAGTCGTCAGTGAGTGGGTGCCTGTCGGCGACGATCGATCGGTCAGTCGACGCTCGTTTTGCCTCTTGAAATGCTCCCGGCCGATTTCCCCAACTGCGCAACTTCTTGCGCACTCAAATGTGGATAACCCTGTGCATACATTGCTGCGGGCCATAATAAACGTGGTCTGCAGCCAAC
>NZ_QKRS01000002.1:0-3449 GCF_024261405.1 Pseudomonas sp. FBF18
TTGGACTGGGTAATCCGCTACGGTTTCAGGGGCAGTATCACGACCGGGAGACTGGGCTGCATTACAACCGGTATCGGTACTATGATCCGGGGGTGGGGCGGTTCGTTAGCAAGGACCCGATTAGTTATGCGGGTGGGCTGAACCTGCACCAGTACGCGCCAAACCCTGTGGGTTGGGTAGACCCATTGGGGTTGGAAGGTTGTGAAAAGGCATGTAAGTCTCGAAACAAACCGCCGCGGCCAATGGAAGCAGCAGAAGGAAGGCCGCACTCGATTATTGAGCGTCCGGGTGTTGATGGCCAGTACACGACACACTACGGGGACGGTACGTGGAAGCAGTACCGTGGCTCGGGCAAAGATCACGGGAGTATTCCTAGGCCGAATATTAAAGAAGCAACAAAAAATACTAGACAAGACGGTCGTGTATTTATAGATAAGGGGCGCATACGCGATCCTGAACCAGACGAATACCCTAAAGGGAAGACAAAGTGAACAACATTACATCTTTTGATTATGCGTCTTTCGTAAAAGCTAATGAAGATCGTGTTGTAACAGGGGTCGATTACCTGCGGGCAATTTATGTAAGCCACAGTCTGGAATCAGATTTCATTGTTTGGTTTGCACGATTTTTTTGGCCATCTTTCAAGCTTTTTGATGGAAAGGTGTTTGTTGAAGAATTATTTGATTTTGAGATATATCAGGGTCACTTGCGCAGGAGCAAAAGCTTAGAAAAAGCTCAATTTTGGATGAATCTGCTTGAGATAACAGGCGTTTTTGATGAGCTTTCTCAGGAGCAAGCTATGGAGGTTGCGCTGATAGTTTCTGAAAGCTGGAACTCAAAGATATTGAAAGAGTTTGGTGCGGAGTATGCAGTGGCGCGGCGTATATATGATGAGGACACTGGAGAGGTATTCGTCACTATCGGTTCTTGATAGTGCTTGCTGGGTAGAGGTTGATTGACCGAAAAACCTTAGTCTCAGTATATACATTCGGTTGCGCATTATTCGAACAAGCCGCAGGCCGGCACGGGCTGGAACCAGCGACACACTGGCGTGGGAAAGCTCCCCGCCGCGTGATGAAGGCGATACGGGCCGCACGGTGCATTACCTATATGAGCCGGGCAGCTTTGTGCCGTTGGCCCAGACCCTGCGCAGGGGGCCGGTGCGGCTGCACAAGCAGCCGGACTGGAGCGGCCGCCACTACGACTTCGACCAAGACCCGTTGTGGCAAACGCACATGCAGCCGCAGGCGTTTGATACGCTTGCGTGGTACCAGTGCGATCACCTGGGCACGCCAATGGAGCTGACCGACCAAAATGGCGAGATGGCGTGGGCGGGACAGTACAAGGCGTGGGGGGAGGTAATAGAGGAGCGCTCGGGGTGGGCAAGGCAGATTGGGCTGAGCAATCCGATACGGTTTGAGGGGCAGTATCACGACCGGGAGACTGGGCTGCATTACAACCGGTATCGGTACTATGATCCGGGGGTTGGGCGATTTCTTAGCCAAGATCCTATTAGCTATGCAGGCGGGATCAATCTCCACCAGTATGCTTTAAATCCAGTTAGCTACGATGATCCACTGGGTCTTGCATGCGCTCATACCAGACGTGCGAGTTTGCGGGAAGTGCGTCGACAGTTAGGCATTCCTAAAAACCAGCATCCAGCCGGCCAAAAATGGTGCCGCTTACCGACTCAAATGGTAAGTGGGTTTTAAGCGAAGATAAAAACCAATTATGACTAGAGAACTAACTTATAGGGTGAATGGAAAGGATTTCGTTATTCAGGATCATTCGGCAGGTCATAATTATGGTGCAGGAGGTGTAGGGGATCAGCCGTCCCATCACAATGTGCGATCTGCAAGTGACACTCGAACAGGAGCTGTAGAGGGCATGGATGACTACTATTATTTTGGCTGTCGGAATAATAAATAAAATGAATTATTCTAAAGTAATGAATCCGCAAGCCTTGACCTCAATGTATGGGGAGGTGCCTGATTTTGCAGGTTCAGAGATTTCTGAGATTAACTTTAAGCGAGATGAGCCAAGGGTCTCAATTAAGTTTCTTACTCAAAATAAACCTAGAAAAAGTCCAGCCAAGTGGCCGGAGAAGTACGATCAGGTCTGCGTTGAGCTATCATTTATAGGGAGTAGGTGCGTCAGCTTTAGAGAGTGGGGGCATGCAAACGTAGTTTTTGAAGTTTTATTTGATGTCGTGGATGATGTCGTCGCTGTAACGATGCACTGTGAGAATAATAGTCGACTTAAATTCATTTGTGATTGGGTGCGTGTTGAAAGCGTTCGGTATGGGCTCATTGGTACGCCTTAACGGGTTGCTTCTACCCGATTAGCTGGCTGACCAGCTAAGTGATCAGTAGCAGACCGAGCGCTTTGCCTATGACGGCAATGGCAAGCTGATCCAGGCGATCAACTCGGCAAGCAAGCTGCAGTGGTTCCATGAAGGAGCGGGTAATCTGAACGTTAGTGATTACTTATCCAGGGTGATTGGGAAAATGTTGGATATCTTGGTTCACAGATCGAAATTAAAATATTTCAAGAAAGGAGGCAGTGATCTTATATTTTTTTGCCAGCGAGTGATGAGGATGAGTTTGCTGTTGTTATGGCTCGTGGTGCAAATGGGTTGTTGGGATTTAACGTTAGTCCAGTGGCGCGAAGTATCCTGAATGCGTTACTTTTCGAGTGCTATTGCCTTGATGCTCCTGACACCATATTTCACCCAAGAGAACGGCGTGAGGGTGGAATGCCAGATTATTTTTTCAAAGATAAAGGTGGTGCGTTCAATGGTTTGTTGGTGGAGCATGAGCGCTATGTATTGAGTTTAAAAAAATATAATATCATTTCCCGGCATAAGCATATTGAAGTGCCTCTGCCTTCCATGCTGGCTGAGTTTATGAGGGATGGTGGTCACCTCGAAAATGAACTATATAAACACTTGCTGTCTTCGTGCGAGTACTTTGGGATTTTACAGCACTCGGAAGAGCACGGGTGGGGGGCGTTTGATTTGATTTCCCATGATATAGATTATTTTCTTAACAGATTAGAACGCTTGGTGGGTGATCATGGGCGTCTAGTGTTTATCGAAAATATGCGGGATATGCCTTGTTGGTAGTGCGGTCAACGCAATATTGACCTGCGTGGCTGGCCGAACGTACGACTCACCTGACTGATTAGTCGCAGTCCGAGAGCTTGCCTACGATCGCACGGTCATGAAGCTCGACCATCACGAAATACTCAGCTACGAGTGCGATGACCTGCACCGTGAAGTGGTGCGCCATCAGGGCAACAGGCTGATGCAGACCCAGGCCTGGAACCCGGCCGGACGGTTAGCCCGATGCTGCCGGGCAACTGACCGATATCCACGATAGCCACAGTGACGACAAGCTCAAGGTCGAGTACAGCTATGACGCCCTCGGCCGGCGATTGCACAAACACTT